>JACMQR010000094.1 GCA_014376885.1 Polaromonas sp. | reverse complement strand
GACTTTTTTGCCCGGCTGATCGTCACGCCCGCGGGCCGCATCAATTTGCAGGACCTGCTCAAGCCGCCCACGACCAGGCCTGGGCTTGATACTATGAAAAACGTAGCTGAAGATCAAGCTCCGACAAGCACTAAAAGCCAGAAAGACTCTAAAAATACGAGTGCTGCCGCGCCACTGGCGGTGGTCAATGTCGGGCCGATCAGCCTGGTCAATGGGCAGGTGCGGTTTTCCGACCGCTTTGTCACGCCAAACTACTCGGCCAATTTGAGCGAGCTGAACGGCCGGCTCGGCGGGTTTTCATCCGCCGCCCCGGGCGCTGCAGCCGCGCCTGTCATGGCCGACCTTGAACTGCGCGGCAAGGCCGAGGGCACGGCGTCGCTCGAGATTGCGGGCCAGCTCAATCCGCTGGTCACGCCGCTGGCACTCAATATCACCGGCCGGGTGCGCGACCTGGCGCTGCCGCCGCTGTCGCCATATGCCATCAAGTACGCCGGCTACGGCATCGAGCGCGGCAAGATGAGCGTCGATGTGAACTATGTCGTCAAGCCGGACGGGCAACTGACCGCGCGCAACAAGCTGGTGCTCAACCAGCTGAGCTTTGGCGACAAGGCCGAGGGTTCGGCCGCCAGCCTGCCGGTCAAGCTGGCCGTGGCCCTGCTGGCCGACCGCAACGGCATGATCGACCTGGACCTGCCCATCAGCGGCTCGCTCAACGACCCGCAGTTCAGCCTGATGCCGGTCATCGGCAAGGTCATCTTGAATGTCATCGGCCGGGCGATCACCGCGCCCTTCAGTCTGCTGGCCCGGGCGCTGGGCGGCGGCAATGGCACTGGCGATGTCGGCAATGGCAACGGCGGCGATGAGCTGGCGACCGTCAGCTTTGCCGCCGGCAGCGCGCAGCTCACGCCGGCGGCGCGCGCCGGCCTGGACAAGGTCGGCGCGGCGCTGGCCGAGCGCCCCGGCCTGCAGCTCACGGTGACCGGCGCAAGCAGCCTGGAGGCCGAGCGCGATGCCTTTCAGCGCGCGCAGCTGGCCGGGCGCGTGCGCGCCGAACAGCGCCGCCAGCAGGCCGGGGAAGGCGCGGGCGCGGCTCAAGCGGCGGATATGGATATGGCTGTCGCTGAATCTGCCGCCGCCAGGGGGAGCGACTACCCGGCGCTGCTCAAGGCGCTGTACCAGCAGTCAGGCTTGGTGCGGCCGCGCAACCTGACTGGCCTGCCCACAGACCCGCCGGTCGGCGAGCTGGAAAAGCTGCTGCTCGCCGGTATTGCAGCGGGCAGCGACGAGCTGCGCGAGCTGGCCGTTCGCCGGGCGCAGGCGGTCAGCGATTACCTGGTTTCACGCGATTTGCCGCCGGCCCGGCTGCGCCTGGGCGTGCCCCAGGCAGCGCCGCCCAGCCCCCAATGGACGCCGCATGCCGAACTTAATTTGGCAATGCCGTAAAAACAGCGAAAATACAAGGATTGCTTTAATTTCTAAGGCCGTAGGCAATGCGGCCTTGCAAGCCACAAACCCCAAAATTTTTCGCCGACTGAACATCCTGTTCCTTGCCCCTTTGCTTGTTTGGACCATGCGCCTGCCCCGGCAGGCCTGTGGCTCCAGGGCTTGGAACGCCGGGCGCAGGTGCTGTTGCTGGCGGCTTTTTTTCTCAAACGATTGTTCACTATGCTGCGCTTTCCCTTGTCCAAATCTTCCAAGGCCGACACCCCGCCGGCTGCCGCCGCCAAATCCGGTCTGGCCAAAAGCACCGAGGCCCATCCGCTGGACGGCCTGACCGGCGGCGCGTTCTCGGCTTCCACCTCGGGCGAGCGGGCTTCCCGCATCCGCCAGTGGCTGGCGACCGAACCCACCTACGAGCAGATGGCCGAGGTGTACAAAGACCTGGCCAACCGCGACAAGGGCGCTGCCAAGCCACTCAAGGAAAAGCTCGACGAAGCCAAGCGCAGCAAAGGCCAGGAAGTCGTGGCCGCCGAATGGGCCGACAAGGCCCAGGCGCTGCTGGCCCTGCCCAAGCTCAACCTGGCCAATGCCCTGGCCTGGCAGCGCGATGCCGCCAAGGCCGGCGCGCCGCTGTCCAAAGAGCCGCTGGCCGGCCTGAAGGTGCAGCTCGCCGAGCGTGTCAAGACGATCGAAGACCTGCAGCACCGCACCCAGGTGCAGCGCGAAGCCGCCGTGCTGATTGCCCAGCGCATCGAAGTGCTGTCGATCAAGCCGTGGCGCGATGCCGAGGCGGTGCTGGAAACCCTGCACACCGATGTGGCGCACTGGCAGGCGCAGGCTGACGAGCTCACGCAAGATGCCAACTGGGCCAGCGTCGATGCCAAGTTCCCGCCGCTGCTGGAGGCCTCGCGCGGCCAGCTGCTGGCCGTCTGGGACGCGTTTCAAAGCGCCCTGGCCGTCGCTGTCAAGGCGGCCCAGGACAGCGCCGCGCCACTGCCGGCCGTGCCGGTCTGGGCCGACGAGCTGCGCGGCGCGCGCGGCCTGCCGACCGCCAAAGCCGAGGCCGGCCTTGACGGCAGCCCGCTGGCCGTGCGCCCGCCAAAAGTAAAAATGGTCCCGGCCGCGCTGAGTGACCTGCGCGCCCGCTCGTCCAGCATCGTGCAGGAAGCACTCAGCCGGCTGGAGCATGAAGTCGGCGAAGGCCACGGCAAGTCCACGCCCAAAGTGGCGGCCGACCTGCGCCAGGCATTGAAAGAGAACATCCGCAACATCGACAGCAAGCTCGAAGCCGCTGCCCATGCCGCGCTGACCGCCGCCGGCGAACTCGAAGGCTGGCAGCGCTGGCGCGCCGACCAGATTCGCGAAGAACTGGTGGTCAAGGCCGAGGCGCTGCTGGCCAAGCCGATGGGCGGGCGCAAGCAGCAAGACGCCCTGCGCAACATGCGCGAGCAGTGGAAAACCAGCGACCAGGGCGGCACGCCCAACCATGCGCTGTGGAAGCGTTTTGACGAAGCTTGCAACGAAGCCCACAAGGTCGTCGAAGCCTGGCTGGAAAAAGTCAAGGAGCAGGCCGACGCCAACAAAGCCCAGCGCCAGGCGCTGATTGACGAGGTGCTGGCCTGGGCTGAAGGCAACAAGGACAACACCGACTGGAAAATGCACATCCGCAGCCTGAACGGCTTTGTCGACAAATGGCGTGACGCCGGCCAGCTGGGCGAAAAAGCGTTTGCCGAGATCCAGCCGGTCTGGAAAGCCGCCATGGACCAGGCCGACGCCGGCCTGACCGGTGCCCGCGCCGCCAGCCTGGCCCGGCGCCGCGCCATGATCGAGGACGCGCAACTGCTGGGCGCCGAGCCGCAGCTGCGCATCGACGCGGTCAAGTCGCTGCAGCAGCACTGGCAGCAAGAAGCGCAAAGCGTGCCGATCGAGCGCAAGCAAGAGCAAAAGCTCTGGGACGCCTTCAGAAAGCCGATTGACGACGCCTTCCAGCGCAAAACCGTCGAGCGCGAAAAAGCCGCCTCGGCGCTGGGCGAGCATGACCGCTTTGTGCTGGACGCCGCCAAGGCGGTCGAGCAGGCCACAGCCAGCGGCGATGCGCAAAAAATCCATGCCGCCGCCAAGGCCCTGGAGGCCGCCGTGCGCGGACAGGTGGCCGCCGCCGCCCAAGCCAAAACTGCTGCCGATGCCGCACCCCCGGCATCGGTTTCTGAGCAAAATCAGCCCGATATGCAAGACGGTCCTGCGCAAGATGCTACCGAAAGCATAGCAGTCATAGCCACAGCCACGGCTGCTGTCGATGCCGATGGCAACCCAACGCCCGAAGCCATCGAAGCCGATTTTGCCGAATCGTCAGAGCCTGCCCTGGCGCCCGCCGAGCCGGCCGCGCCGCCAAAACCGGCACCCAAGAAGATCGTTGCCATGCGCGGCGACGACCGCCCTGGCGCCCGCAAGGCCGAGCCCGCCGGCGCGGCCGGCCGGGGCGGCAAGTTTGGCGACCGCAAGGACGCGCGGCCGGGCGGCAAGCCCAGCGGCCCGCGCCAGAGCACCGACAACAAGTTCGAGCCTTACCGTCCCGAGCGCACCGAGCGTTTCAGCGAACGCAGCGAGCGCCCGGCCTTTGAAGAGCGCGGCCCGCGCCTGGGCGATGCCGCCTTCCGCGCCCAGCGCGATGCCTTCGACGCTGCCAACCAGGCGCTGAAAAAGCTCGCCATGCAGGCCCACGGCGAGGTGCTGACCAACCTGCTGACCGCCTGGGAAAAGCGCGACCCCGAGCAGCTGCCTGCCGCGCAGGAGCTGGGCAAGCAGGTCGCGCCGGCAGTGCGTGGCAGCTGGGTGAAAGCCCTGGGCGAGCCCGCCGGAAAGGACGCGGCCGAAGCGCTGTTGCGCCTCGAAATGGCCGCCGAACTGCCCACGCCGGCCGAGCACCTGAGCGCCCGCCGCATGATGCAGCTGCAACTGCTGACGCGCCGCAATGCGCCGGCCCCGGCCGAGACCTGGGGCGAAGACACCGCCAAGGTGCTGGCCGCCGGGTTTGACGGCGCCAATGCCCGTCGTTTGCAAAATGCGCTGAAGGCCTTGCTCAAGCGCTGAAGCCGCGCGCTTCCGGGCTAACGCTGCATCGCAACAACCCGGCACCGACGTTTTTCAAGGCGTTGGTGCCGGGTTTTTGTCTGTCGCCCGCCCAGCCTGCGCCCACACCGATTCCCCTTCTTACCTCCAACGCCAGGACGCCAGGACGCCACGACGCCCCAGGACTTTATTGAAAAATGGGGCGCCGGCGGCCCGGCACATGGCCTGAACGAAGAGCCGGGCGCGCAAAGCCATTTCCTGGACCTGTGCGAGCTGCTGGCCGTGCCCAAGCCGGGCAGCGAAGCGGGCTACCTGTTTGAAGAAAAAAAAATTCGTGCTGGGCGGTCGCACCGGGTGTGCCGATGTGTTCAAGCGCGGCGCTTTTGCCTGGGAAAACAAGGCGTCCGGTAAAAACCTGGACGCCGCGCTCAAGCAGCCGCTCAGCTACAGCCTGGCGCTGAGCAACCCGCCCATTTTGGTGGTCTGCGACCGCTTGACCATCCGCATCCACACCCAGTTCACCGGCCACCCGAGTGAAACGCACACGCTATAACTGGCCGAACTCGACCAGCCGGCCAAGCTGGCGCTGCTGCGCCGCGTCTGGACGGCGCCCGAGAGCTTTCGCCTGAAAAAAACCAGCCGCGACATCACCGAAGCGGCCGCGCGCAGCTTTGCCACCCTGGCCGAAGGCCTGCGCAAGCGCGGCCCGGCCAAAGAAGCCGACCCGCAAGGCTGGCAAACCCATGCCGACAACGTGGCGCATTTTTTGACGCAATGCCTGTTTTGCTTTTTTTCCGAAGACGTGGGCCTCCTGCCCGGCCGCCTGCTTGAAGGGCTGGTGAACAACCGCCGGCTGACCAGCGACAAGCTGACCGGCGGGCTGAACGACCTGTTCACCGTGATGCGCGACGGCGGCCTGTATGGCAACGACGACATTCCGTGGTTCAACGGCGGGCTGTTCAAGACCATCTTGGTGCCAGCGCTCAGCGTGATGGAAATGACCGAGCTGCGCAATGCCGCCAGCCTGAACTGGAGCGCCATCGACGCGTCGATCTTCGGCACGCTGTTCGAGCGCGGGCTCGACCCGGGCAAGCGCAGCCAGCTGGGCGCGCACTGCACCGACCCGGCGACCATCGAGCGCATCATCGAGCCCGTGCTGAAACGCCCGCTGCTACAGGTTTGGGAGCAGCTGATACCTGCGCTGAAAGCGCTTCTGGCCAAAAGCACTAAAAAAGGCGAAAAAAACTACAAGGCCGCGCAGGTGAGGTTCATCGGTTGGCTCGACCAGCTCAAGGACTTTCGCGTGCTTGACCCGGCCTGCGGCAGCGGCAATTTTCTGTTCATGGGCCTGAAGGCGCTGAAAGACATCGAGCACTATCCAGACACCGGAAAATCTGTGCGTTGCCATTACTCGAGCCGACGACACCACCTTCGGCATCCTGCACAGCCGCTTCCATGAACTCTGGTCGCTGCGCATGTGTACTTGGCTGGGCGTAGGCAACGACCCGCGCTACACCCCGACCACCTGCTTCGAAACCTTCCCTTTCCCGACCGGCTTGACCCCCGCCGACACCGCGCACCAGCGCACCGAAACCATCGACCGCGGGGCGCTGATTCCGGCCGGGCTTTCAGCGCCGGAATATGCATCAAACAAGCCTTCTGTGCACAAGGGACGAGCATAAGAAGCTATTGAAAGCATAGCGATTCGTGAACACGCCGCGCACATCGCCCGCGCCGCCCAGCGCCTGAACGAGCTGCGCGAGCACTGGCTCAATCCGCCCGAATGGACGCAGCGCCTGCCCGAGGTGATTTCGCTGGGCATGGACGTGTCACCCTACCCCGACCGCATCGTGCCGAACAACGGCCACGAAAAAGAACTGGCCGAGCGCATGCTGGCCCGGCTGTACAACCAGCGCCCGGCCTGGCTCGACGCCGCCTACGGCTGGGGCGACTACCGCGCCGACATGGCTGACGAGGAAATCCTCAAGCGGCTGCTGGCGCCGAACCTGCAGCGCTCGGCCTAGGAGCCTGGGAGTCTGGCACTGCCGGTGCCGCCGCCAGTGCCAGGGCCGTCACATTTGCCTGCTGGCGGGCTATTGTTTTTACATTAATTTACCTTTTGGTCCAGGTTTTAGGTGATGGACTCAGCCTGACTGCTGAGGTTAAATTGCAATCGGGCGACAACTTGACTGAGAAATCCTAAGCTTTTGCAGCGCTGCCGGTTTGTGCAGACGGAGCGCGAACTTTTGTTTTTTCTGGCGGTGTTGCAGCCGCTTCAAGGTGCTCGGCCAGCGTCTTGATGCCCGACCCTGACCTTGGCCGCCCTAACAAAGGTAACCGCGGACATGACATCGACATCCACACCGACATCGACACCGTTGCCGGCGCTGGCGTCCGGGGGCACGGTCGGCCAGGCGGCTGACGATTCTTTGGCCCATGACAGCCTCAGTGATGTTGCGAGCGTGACCGGCGGGGCTGGAGGGGTCGGTTTGTCTGCGGCTGCCCCTGCCGCCAGTGCCCCCGCCACAAGCGCCGCCACTTCAAAAAACCCAGCCGATCTGCCTCCGGGCCAGGCGTTGCATCCGGAGCTCGCGCTGGCGCAGCTCAACAGCGCGCTTGAGCAGCGGACCGCCGAGCTGCAGCAACTCAGGCAGGCTTTGATGCAGTCGCAAAAGCTGGAGGCGCTGGGCCAGTTCACCGCTGGCGTGGCGCATGATTTCAACAACTTCCTGGGCATCATCAGCGGCTGCATTGAGCTGCTCAAGCGCCAGGACATCTCACCTGAGCAGCGGTCGCGCAACACCGACCGGATCTTTGAGACGGTCCAGCGCGCCGCCAAGCTCACCGCCCATCTGGTGGCCTTCAGCCGGCAGGAGTCGCTGCAGCCCGAGGTGTTTGATGTCGGCCTGCGCGTTCAGGGCATGGCCGATTTGCTGGGTCCGCTGATGGGCGTGCTGGTGCATATTGATCTGGCCGACTGCCATGCCGATTCGTGCCGGGCGGTTGCCGATGTCAGTCAGTTTGAAACCGCCCTGGTCAACCTGGCGGCCAACGCGCGCGATGCGATGGATGCTCGCGGCCTGCTGACCATCCGGGTGCAGCCCTCGACCACCGGGCCGGCCGGCGCTGGCCCGGCGGGGCGCCCGCAGGCGTTCGTTGCCGTGTCGGTGGCTGACACCGGCTGCGGCATTCCGGCGGAGCGGCTGAAAAGCATTTTCGAAACCTTCTACACCACCAAGGAGGTCGGCAAGGGCACCGGCCTGGGCCTGAGCCAGGTGCAGGCCTTCATGGCGCAGTCGGGCGGCCATGTCGAGGTTGAAAGCACCGTCGGGCGCGGCTCTGTGTTCACCCTTTACCTGCCCAGCGTCCAGCTGCCCAGCGCCTGAGCCGGGCGGCTGACGCGGCCGGCCCGCCGGGTTTTCCAGAGCACCCAAGCGCTGCCAGCCAGCGCGGCTTTAGGCTACGACAGCAGCCGGATCAGCGCATCCGGATGAATCGCCCAGCCCGCCAGCCCTGACAGGCCCATCAGTACCCCGAAGGCCGTGGGCACCAGCGCCACCGCATACAGCCACCACAGGTGCGTCAGGGCGGTGACGGCCAGCAGCGCAATAGCGATGGCGAGCAGGGCGTCGGCCAGGTCGAACTGGTCGTCGCGGAAATTGGCGGCGTCGTAGTCTTTCTGGTCCTGCGCCGCCAGGTCTTTCAGCTCGTTTTTCTTGGCCGCCTGGTCGTCGGCCAGCCGTGCATACCGGGCAATGGCTTCTTGGTATTTTGGCTGCTCGGAGGCGGGCTGCGACGGCGCGGCCAGCTGCAGCTGCACCAGCGCCGCCTTGGCCACTTCCTCGCGGATGTTGCGCGCCTGGTAAAAACTCCAATGGTCAATCTTGTTCGCCTGGGCCTGCTGCATCGACTGCACGATGTTGTCGTCCTTGACCTTGCAGATGCCCATGAAGGTCGCCAGCAGCGCCACCGTGATGGCGACGCACTGGTTGAGCCGGCGAAACTTGGAAAACGCCGAGTCGTCGTCGGCGGCGTCGGCCGCAGGAATCGCTTCGCGGGGGTCGAGTGCCATGGCGCTTACCGGGCCAGCCACATGCGCTGGAACACCCCGTCCCGGTTAATCAGCAGGTGTTTCAGTCCGGCCGATACATGCAGCGCCGTCAACCCGACCAACAGCCAGGCAGTCACTGAATGGGCACCGTAGAAAATTTCAGCCAAGTCGTGGTTTGCCGCGAAAACGCGCGGCAAGGAGGTGCCGAAAAAGGCAATTCCGTTTTTGCTCAGCAGCGAGCCGGTGATGCCGAAAGCTGGCATGGCGACCATTGCGGCGTACAGCAGCCGGTGGGTGGCGCGGGACGCCCTGGCCTGCCATGACGGCACACTGGCCGGCAGGTCAGCAGGCCGGTGGCTCAGGCGCCAGACCAGGCGCACGAGCACCAAGGCGGCAACCACCAGGCCGATGGACTTGTGCATGTTGAAGAACCACGCGCTGCCTGGGTCGTCTTCGATGGCTGTCATGTACCAGCCTGAAGCGACCATGCCGACCAGCAGGACCGCCAGCGTCCAGTGCAGCAATTTAGCAGGCGGCGCGTAGGAGGCATCGCCCGTCGGGGGTGGGGCAGGGTGTGGGTGCATGGGTTCAAGACTCCTGAAACAGGGATATGAAAAGCCGGCGCGCGGCGGCCGTTTACTGCCAGCCAAAGCGCCGAATGTAGTAGCGCTTCATCAGGGTGGTCAGCAGCGCATAGGCTACCAGAATGGCCGCCAGCCAGCCGAAATAGGCCATCGGCAGGGCTTCGAGCTTGAAGTAGCCAGCCAGCGGACCCATGGGCAAAAAGATGCCCACGGCCATGATGACCAGCGTCATCACCAGCAGCGGCCAGGCAGCGCGGCTTTCGATGAACGGGATTTTCGGCGTGCGGATCATGTGCACGATCAAGGTCTGCGTCAGCAGCCCGACCACGAACCAGCCCGACTGGAACAGCGACTGGTGCTCTGCCGCATTGGCTTTGAAAACGTACCACATCACCACGAAGGTCGTGATGTCGAAAATCGAGCTGAGCGGCCCAAAAAATACCATGAAGCGGCTGATGTCGTCCGGGTTCCATTTCAGCGGCTGCGTGACCAGTTCGGCATCGACATTGTCAAACGGCACGGTGATTTGCGACACGTCATACAGCAGGTTTTGTACCAGCAGCTGCAGCGGCAGCATGGGCAAAAACGGCAAAAACACACTGGCGATCAGCACCGAAAACACATTGCCGAAGTTTGAGCTGGCGGTCATCCGGATGTACTTGAGCATGTTGGCAAAGGTCTTGCGGCCTTCGACCACGCCTTCTTCCAGCACCATCAGGCTGCGCTCGAGCAAGATGATGTCGGCCGCTTCCTTGGCAATGTCCACCGCCGTATCGACCGAAATGCCGATGTCGGCGGCGCGCAGCGCCGGCGCGTCGTTGATGCCGTCGCCCATGAAGCCGACAATGTGGCCATTGGCCCGCAGGCTGCGCACGATGCGCTCTTTGTTCAGCGGCGACAGCTTGGCAAAAATGGTGTGCTGCTCGACCGCCAGGGCCAGCGTCGGGTCGTCCATGCGGTCGATTTGCGGACCCAGCACCATGCCTTCGACCACCAGGCCGACCTGGCGGCAGACCTCGGCGGTCACCAGCTCGTTGTCGCCGGTGAGCACCTTGACGGCGATGCCGTTGGCCGCCAGCGCCCGCAATGCCGGGGCGGTCGATTCCTTGGGCGGGTCCAGAAAGGCAATGTAGCCAATCAAGGTCAGTTCGGACTCGTCGGCCACCGAATAGGCCACCTGGCTGGGCGGAATTTCCTTGACCGCCACCGCGACCACGCGCAAGCCCTCTTCGTTCAGGTCGCGGGTGACGCGGTGCACACGCTCAAGCATGGCCGCGTCCAGCGCCACCGTCTGGTCGCCATCGCGCACCCGGCTGCAGGCCGCAACCACCTCTTCCACCGCGCCCTTGCAGATCAGCTCGTGGTGGTCGTTGCGCTCGGACACCACCACCGACATGCGCCGGCGCACGAAGTCAAATGGAACTTCGTCGATCTTGGTGTAGTTCTTGGCCAGCTGCAGCTCTTTTTCGACCTCGAAATGCTCCAGCACCGCGCGGTCGAGCAGGTTTTTCAGGCCGGTCTGGTAAAAACTGTTCAGGTAGGCAAAGCCCAGCACCTCTTCGGACTCCTTGCCGAACACGTCGGTGTGGCGGGCCAGGGCAATCTTGTCTTGCGTCAAGGTGCCGGTCTTGTCGGTGCACAGCACATCCATGGCGCCGAAGTTCTGGATGGCGTCCAGGCGCTTGACGATGACTTTCTTGCGCGACAGCAGCACCGCGCCCTTGGCCAGGGTGGAGGTGACGATCATCGGCAGCATTTCCGGCGTCAGCCCGACCGCCACCGACAGGGCGAACAAAAAGGCCTCGGGCCAGTCGCCCTTGGTAAAGCCGTTGATCAGGAAAACAATCGGCACCATCACAAAGGCAAAGCGGATCAACAGCCAGCTGACCTTGTTGACGCCAATCTGAAAGGCATTGATTTCACGGGTGTTGGCCGTGACCCGGGTGGCCAGCATGCCAAAGTAGGTGCTGTTGCCGGTGGCCAGCACCAGTACGGTGGCGGAGCCGGAAACGACGTTGGTGCCCATGAACACCAGGTTGGGCATGGCCAGGGCGCCCTCGGTCTGGCCGGTGGCATCGGGGAATTTTTCAACCGGCAGCGACTCGCCGGTCATGGCCGACTGGCTGACGAACAGGTCTTTGGCGACCATCACCCGGCAGTCGGCCGGGATCATGTCGCCGGCCGACAGCAGCACGATGTCGCCGGGCACCAGGAGCTTGATGGGCAGCTCCTGCGGGCTGGCCGGCTTGACGGACAGGCTGATGTCGAAATAGCGCTGCGCATCGGCCGCAGCGGCGGCGGCGCTGCCCTGGCGAATTACGGTGGCTTTGTTGCTCACCAGCTCCTTGAGCGCCAGCGCCGCCTGGTTGGAGCGGCGCTCTTGCACAAAGCGCAGCAGGGTCGACAAGATCACCATGCTGCCAATGACAATCGCGGCCTTGATGTCTTCGGTGTAGTAGGACACGACAGCCAGCACCGTGAGCAGCAGATTGAACGGATTCTTGTAGCTCAGCCACAGATGCAGCCACCACGGCATCGGCTTTTCATGTTCGACCTCGTTCGGGCCAACACGGGCGCGGATAGCGTCGGCTTCGGTGTCGCTCAGGCCATCCTTGCGGCTGTTGAGCTGCGCCAGCAGGTCGGGCAGCCCGGCCTGGGCTTGCTGCGACAGCTGCCGGGACAACTGGTCGGGCACCGCCTCGGCCCGGCCCTCCCTGGGCAGCGACTCCAGGATGACTCGGCGGCGAAACAGGTGGCTGGTGTGGCGTGACACCAGAAACCGCCCAAAGAGCTGGCTGAAGATATTCATGGAAATAGGGGGTTGTTGTTCTTGTTATCGCCCGGCAGGGCGCCAAGCCACGGCCTGTGCGCAGCGTGGGCGCAATGTACGCTTTTTTTGTGACAAGACCTAGCGCTAAAAAGCTATCGCGCAATTCGGGTTATCCCGCGACGCTGCCGGTCTGACCGGTCAACGGCTTTGACGCTATTTAATCAGTAGCGCTGTAGCTTTTACCAGAAAGCGCGTGGGCCTGTTTTGGCCTGAAAAATCGGTCAAACAGAGCGGTCAGGCTGGCAAAGTCTTCAGTGAAGCGTTCGCGGTTGACGAAATAGCCTTCGCAGGCCACCGCAAAAAATTCGGCTGGCGCGCTGGCGCCATAGGCGTCCAGCCAGGGCTGCGCGCCGCCAAAGCGCTCGGCCATGGCGACCTGCTCGCGAAAATCGTCAAACGCC
Organism: Polaromonas sp.; assembly: GCA_014376885.1. GTDB lineage: Bacteria > Pseudomonadota > Gammaproteobacteria > Burkholderiales > Burkholderiaceae_C > Polaromonas. The sequence continues at coordinate 1,800 of JACMQR010000094.1, read as the reverse complement.
GGCTGCATGGCCGCACGCCAGGCGGCATGGGCGGCGCGCGACGGCAGGGGCGGGCAGCCGTCGGCCACGCCGTTTCGCATGTCGATCTTGTGGATGAACTCATGAATCACCACGTTGTGGCCCTGCGCGGCTGACATGCCCGAGGCGGCCACGTCCTGCCAGCTCAGGGTGACCGGCCCGCCGTGCATGGCCTCGCCAAGCAACGCTTCCTGGTAGTGGTGCACCACGCCCGCGGCGTCGACGGCTTTGCGCCGCGCCAGCATGGCACCGGGATGCACGACGATGCCGGCAAAGTCGTCATACCAGCCCAGCCCGAGGTGCAGCACCGGCAGGCAAGCCTGGGCGGCGATGGCAACGGCCATGTCATCGGTCACTTCAAGGCCGTGCGCGCCGGTAAATTCCTTGCCCTGCAGAAAGCGGCCCACCAGCAGGCGCAGCGCCTGCTGCTCGCCGGCCGGCAAGCGGCCCAGAAAGGCAAAGCGCTGCAGCGTTTGCTGCCACAGCAGCTCGGGAATGGCCTTGGGCCGGGCGCCGGGCAGGCCCAGGCGGGCCGGCAGGTTTTTCAGCCAGTCGAGCATGGCGTCAAGCCGGTGGCGCCAGCACGGCGATGCGCTGCAGCCCGCCGTCGCTAAGGCGCAGCACCTCGGCGCGCGGCACGCTGGCCAGGCTGTCCCAGTCGCTGAGCACCCAGCGCGACAGGCCGCCGCCCAGGTCGTGCCGCGCCGGCTTGTGGGTGTGGCCGTGGATCAGCACCGGCGCGCCGGCAGCGCCCAGCCATTGCCGGGCGGCTGCGGCGTCCACGTCGCCATAGTCGGTGCCCGAGCGCTTGCGCGCTTCGCTTTGCCGGCGCATGTCACGGGCCAGCGCCTGGCGTTCGGCCAGGGGCCGGTCCAAAAAGGCGCGCTGCCAGTCGGGGCTGCGCACCAGACGGCGAAAATCCTGATAGCCGGCGTCGTCCAGGCAGAGCGCGTCGCCATGCGACAGCAGCCAGCGCTGGCCGGCAAACGCCAGCACCGTCGGGTCGCTCAACAGGATGGCGCCGGTTTGCGCCATGAGCGCCGGGCCGACGAGAAAGTCGCGGTTGCCATGCATGAAAAACAGCGCCAGCCGGTCGGCGGCCTGGCGCAGCGCCTGGGAGCAGGATGTTTCAAAATGGTTTTCGGGGCTGGCGTTCACCGCATCGTCGCCGACCCAGACTTCAAACAGGTCGCCCAGGATGAACACCGCGTCGGCCGGCGTGGCCTGCAGATAGTGCTGCCAGGCGGCAAAGGTGGCCGGGTCGCCGGCGCTCAGATGCAGGTCGGAAATGAAATCGACCGTGCGCCACGCCGGCCGGGCAGCAAGCTCGGCCAGGGGGGGCACGGTCGGCAGGGCGCGGGACTCAGGCAAGCTCAGTCCCCAGCGCGCTCAAGCCAACGCGACGGCTTTTTCAATCACGACATCTTCAACCGGCACATCGTCATGAAAGCCCTTGCGGCCGGTTTTGACGGCCTTGATCTTGTCGACCACGTCGCTGCCCGACACAACCTTGCCGAACACGGCGTAACCCCAGCCTGAGGCGTTCTGGCCGGTGTGGTTCAAAAAGCCGTTGTTGCCGACATTGATGAAAAACTGCGAACTGGCCGAATGCGGCGCGTTGGTGCGGGCCATGGCGACGGTGTACATGTCGTTTTTCAGGCCATTGGTGGCTTCGTTCTCGATCTCGCCGTCGGTCGGCTTTTGCGCCATGCCGACGGCAAAGCCGCCGCCCTGCACCATGAAGCCCGGAATCACGCGGTGAAACACGGTGCCGTCGTAATG
>JACMQR010000093.1 GCA_014376885.1 Polaromonas sp. | reverse complement strand
GTCGTAAGACATATGGCTGGCGGTAAACAGGCCGAGCAGTTTGCCGCTGGCCGGCAGTTTGTCAAAGTCGCTCCGGCTGGCCGCCATGCTGTAGCCCCGGGCTTTCATTTCAGCCACCAGATCGCGCGAGTCGGTGCGGCTGCTGCCGGTGGTTTCCTTCGGCAAGAAGTGGCGCAGGCCGCCGCCCATGAAGACATCGACGCCATCGCCCAGCGCGCTGTTGTAGCCGCTGCCGCCGGGAACCATCTGGGCGGCAATGGTGTTTTCGCCATCGCGGTGACAGATGTGCGCATAGGTCGCTGCCGGCGTTGCATGGGTGATGCGCGTCGTGGTGATCACGCCGGTGCCCAGGCCGGCTCCCTTGGCCAGTTCCAGCAACGTGGTGACCGGCTTGCCGTTGCCACTGGCAGGGCAGGCGGTGTCGGCACCGGCCAGATAGTCTTTCAGCGTGGCGGGGTCATAGGCCGATGTCTCCGCGCTCATGGAAATGACCTCGTTGTTCATCTTCACGCCGGTCATGTAGGCCGACATCGAAGGCGCGCTGTCGGTGACCTGGGCGTTGGCCGAAAAGGTTTTGACAAAGGCGGTCTCAGGCAGCGTGTCCATGGTCAGCTCGCCGTCTTCGCCAACCTTGTAGATGCGCGCGGCTGTCATGGTGGTCAGGCCCATGCCGTCGCCCAGGAAAAACAGGATATTTTTAGGCGCTGGTTCGGTGGCTGCGGCGCCAAAGGGCGCGCCCGAACCCGACCCGCCACAACCGGCCAGGGCCATTGCGGCCAGCGCTGCGCTGAAGGACCAACGATTCATGACAACTCCTGTGTAATTTTCTGAACAAAAGCGCAAGTTTGACCAGACGGCGTGACAGACCTGTGACAGCTCCGGGCGCGGCCGGGCCAACCCGTCAGGCATAGTCAGCGATGCATCTTGTTTGCTATGCAATCAATAGCTGCCAGTGCCCGAAAAGCCTGCACTACAGCCCTTATTTGCTTGAATTCTTGGCTGAATCGCCTGTCAGGTGCCCGAGCGGCAGCGCGCCGCCGGCTTTCACCTCGCCGAGCGAAAAGCTGGTGTGCAGGTCCTTCACATTCGGCAGGTTGATCAGCACGTCCCTGGCGAACTGGCTGAAGGTGTTCAGGTCGCGGCTGACCACCTGCAGCTCGAACGTGCCGGTGCCGCTGATGTAGTGGCAGCTCACCACCTCGGGAATCGTGCGGATGGCTTCTTCCAGGGCCTGCAGCACATCGCCGCTGTTGCGCGCTGCGTCCAGCCGCACGAAGGCCAGCACGCCCAGGCCGATCTTGTGGCGGTTGATCTCGGCGCGGTAGCCGGTGATGAAGCCGGCGTCCTCCAGCGCCCGCACACGCCGCCAGCAGGGCGCGGCCGACAGGCCGACGCGAGCGGCCAGCTCGGTGTTGGTGAGCCGCGCCTCGCGTTGCAGCTCGTTCAGGATGGCAATGTCGAACTTGTCCAATGTTTCCATTTTTCGGATTTTGCAGCAAGAATCTTTCGCTGGCCCGGCCAAATCAGGCAAAAAAAGCAAAGACATATCCGAAGGCCAGTCCTACACTTTTGCTTAAAGCCATCGCGCAGGCCCAACCGGGCACGATGCGGGCAAAACCACCGGCCCACAAGGCGGGTCACGACAACACACCGGAGACAACACCCATGAATGCCCCACTGCCCGAGCACATCCGCAAAGCGCTGGAAACCGTCACCCTGGACGACAAATATGCCCTTGACCATGGCCGCGCCTTCATGAGCGGCGTGCAGGCGCTGGTCCGGCTGCCCATGCTCCAGCGGACGCGCGACGCCCTGGCCGGCCTGAACACCGCCGGCTTCATCAGCGGCTACCGGGGCTCGCCGCTGGGCGGCTACGACCAGGCATTGTGGGCCGCCAAAAAGCACCTGGCGGCGCAAAACATTGTTTTTCAGCCGGGCGTGAACGAGGAACTCGGCGCCACCGCCGTCTGGGGCACGCAGCAGCTCGATTTGTACCCGCAGTCGAAAAAATTCGATGGTGTGTTCGGCATCTGGTATGGCAAGGGGCCGGGGGTGGACCGCTGCTCGGATGTCTTCAAGCATGCCAACATGGCTGGCACGGCCAGGCACGGCGGCGTGATTGCGATTGCCGGCGACGACCATGTGAGCAAAAGCTCGACCGCGCCGCACCAGAGCGACCACATCTTCAAGGCCTGCGGCCTGCCGGTGTTTTTTCCGTCGAGCGTGCAGGAAATCCTGGACATGGGGCTGCATGCGATTGCCATGAGCCGGTTTTCGGGCGTCTGGTCGGGCATGAAGACCATCCAGGAGGTCGTCGAGTCGTCGAGCTCGGTGTCGGTCGATCCCGACCGCGTCAAGATCGTCATTCCCGAGGACTTCCAGATGCCGCCGGGCGGCCTGCACATCCGCTGGCCCGACGCGCCGCTCGAGCAGGAAGCGCGCCTGATGGACTACAAATGGTATGCCGCGCTCGCTTATGTGCGCGCCAACAAGCTGAACTACAACGTGATTGCGTCGGCGAACGACCGCTTTGGCATCATCGCCAGCGGCAAGGCCTTCAACGACACGCGCCAGGCCTTGAACGATCTGGGGCTGGACGAGGCCACCTGCCACCAGCTCGGCATCCGGCTGCACAAGGTCAACGTGGTCTGGCCGCTGGAAGCCACCATCACCCGCGACTTCGCCATGGGCCTGCAGGAAATCCTGGTGGTCGAGGAAAAACGCCAGGTCATCGAATACCAGTTGAAGGAAGAGCTCTACAACTGGCGCGCCGACGTCCGGCCCAATGTGCTGGGCAAGTTCGACGAGCCTGAAGGCGATCAGTCGGGCGGCGAATGGGGCCGGGCCAACCCGAGCGACCACTGGCTGCTGCGGCCCAAGGCCGACCTGAGCCCGGCGATCATCGCCAAGGCGATTGCCAAGCGGCTGACCAAGCTCGGCGTGCCCGGCGACATCATCGCCCGCATGGAGTCCCGGCTGGCGGTGATCAGCGCTCGCGAGCGCGCCCTGGTCGAAGCCAAGCTGGACACCGGCGAGCGCGCGCCCTGGTTTTGCAGCGGCTGCCCGCACAACACCAGCACCCGCGTGCCCGAGGGTTCGCGGGCGGTGGCCGGCATCGGCTGCCACTACATGGCGACCTGGATGGACCGCAGCACCTCGACCTTCACCCAGATGGGCGGCGAGGGCGTCACCTGGGTCGGCCAGGCGGCCTTCACCACGGACGCGCATGTGTTTGCTAATCTGGGCGACGGCACCTACTTTCACAGCGGCCTGCTGGCGATTCGCCAGGCCATCGCGTCGGGGGTGAACATCACCTACAAGATTTTGTACAACGACGCGGTCGCCATGACCGGCGGCCAGCAGGTCGGCGAGCGGCCCGAAGGCCATTCGGTCGCGCAGATTGCCCACAGCCTGCGCGCCGAGGGCGTGGCCCGGCTGGTAGTGGTCACCGACGAGCCCGAAAAATACCATGGCCGCACGCACACGCTGGACAGCAGCGCCGCACGCGCCGGCCATGCCGAGCTGATCAACAACCTGCCGCCGGGCGTCGAGGTCTTTCACCGCGACGAGCTGGACACGCTCCAGCGCGCGTTTCGCGAGCTCAAGGGCACCACCGCCATCATCTACGACCAGACCTGCGCCACCGAAAAACGCCGGCGCCGCAAGCGCGGCCTGCTGGCGGACCCGGCCAAGCGGGTGGTCATCAACGAGCTGGTGTGCGAAGGCTGCGGCGACTGTTCGGTCCAGTCGAACTGCCTGTCGGTCGAGCCGCTGGAGACCGAATTCGGCCGCAAGCGGCGCATCAACCAGAACACCTGCAACAAGGACTACTCCTGCGTCAAGGGCTTTTGCCCGAGCTTCGTGACGGTCGAAGGCGGCCAGCTGAAAAAACCGAAGAAGGAAAAGAAGGGCGACCTGGCGAGCCTGCCGCCGATTCCCGAGCCGGTGCTGCCGGTGGCCGAAAGCGCCTGGGGCATCGTCGTCGGCGGCGTCGGCGGCACCGGCGTCATCACCATCGGCCAGCTGCTGGGCATGGCCGCGCACCTCGAAGGCAAGGGCGTGGTCACGCAGGACGCCGGCGGCCTGGCGCAAAAAGGCGGCGCCACCTGGAGCCACATCCAGATCGCCAACCGGCCGGAAGCCATCTTCACCACCAAGGTCGACACCGCCAAGGCCGACCTGGTCATCGGCTGCGACCCGATCGTCACCGCCAGCCCGTACACCCTGGCCACCATGCAGCCGGGCCGCACCTTTGTGGCGATGAATTCGCATGGCGCGCCAACCGCCGCCTTTGTTAATAACCCGGGCTGGCAGTTCCCCGGCGGCAACTGCGAAAGCGCGGTGCGGGGCGTGGTGGGCGCCGAAGGCCTGGCCATCTTTGACGCCGAACGGGTGGCGGTGCAGCTGATCGGCGACTCGATCTACACCAACCCCTTGATCCTGGGCTTTGCCTGGCAAAAGGGCCGGGTGCCGCTGTCGCATGCCGCGCTCATGCGGGCCATCGAGCTCAACGCCGTGCAGGTCGACAACAACAAGGCCGCTTTCGAATGG
>JACMQR010000092.1 GCA_014376885.1 Polaromonas sp. | reverse complement strand
CTGGAAAACAACCTGATCAAGACGCTGCACCCGAAGTTCAACATCCTGTTTCGGGACGACAAAAGCTATCCCTATCTCAAGCTGACCGGCGCGCAGGCCACGCCCGACAGCGGCGCCCCCCAGGCGACGGCCTTTCCGCGCATTGCCTACTACCGCGGCGCGGTCGAAAAAAAGCACCGCTATTTCGGCCCGTACCCGAGCGCCTGGGCGGTCAAGGACACGATCTTGCTGCTGCAAAAGGTATTCCGGCTGCGCACCTGCGAAGACACGGTGTTCAACAACCGCACCAGGCCGTGCCTGCTGTACCAGATCAAGCGCTGCTCGGCGCCCTGCGTCGGCCATGTCTCGGCCGAACAGTACGCGCTGGACACGGTGAACGCCGAACGCTTTTTGCAGGGCCAGACGCAGGAAATCCTCGGCGAGCTGGAAAAGAAAATGGTCTGGCATGCCGACCGGCTGGAGTTCGAGCAGGCCGCCGAGCTGCGCAACCAGATGTCGGCGCTGTCAAAAATTTTGCATCAGCAGTCAATGGAGGTTGGCGGCAAGAATGGCGATGTGGATGTCGACATCCTGGCGGTGAAAGTGCAGGGCGGCAAGGCCTGCGTCAACCTGGCGATGGTGCGCGGCGGCCGGCATCTGGGCGACCGGCCGTATTTCCCGACGCATGTGGAGCATGCCGCCGACGTGGCAGCGCTGGACGCCGAGCCCGATTCGTCAGCACCCCCCGTCAAGGAAAAGTCGCTGGAGGCGCTGGTGCTCGAAGCCTTCATCGCCCAGCATTACATCGATGTGCCGGTGCCGCCGATGCTGGTGGTCAGCGAGCCGGTGGACAAGGACCTGATGGCCGCGCTCGGCGAGCAGACCGGCTGCCGGGTCGCTGCGGTACACCAGCCGCGCGAGCAGCGCCGCGTCTGGCTGGAAATGGCGCAAAAAAACGCCGGCCTGCAACTCGCCCGTCTGCTGGCCGAGCAAGGCTCGCAGCAGGCGCGCACCCGGGCACTGGCCGAGGCGCTGGAGCTGCCGATGGACAACCTGGATGCGCTGCGCATCGAATGCTTCGACATTTCGCACACCGCCGGCGAAGCAACCCAGGCATCGTGTGTGGTGTTCCAGGAGCACAAGATGCAAAACAGCGAATACCGCCGCTACAACATCGACGGCATCACGCCGGGCGACGACTATGCGGCCATGCGCCAGGTCTTGACGCGCCGTTACACCAAGCTGGCCGAGGCGGCGCGCAATGGCGAGGCGCTGCTGCCCGACCTGGTGCTGGTCGACGGCGGCAAGGGCCAGGTGTCGATGGCGCGCGAAGTGTTTGTCGAGCTTGGGCTGGACCTGGGACTGATCGCCGGCGTGGAAAAAGGCGCGGGCCGCAAGGTCGGGCTGGAGGAGCTGGTGTTTGCCGACGGCCGCGAAAAGGTCTACCTGGGCCGCGATTCGGCTGCCTTGATGCTGATTGCCCAGATCCGCGACGAGGCGCACCGCTTTGCCATCACTGGCATGCGCGCCCAGCGGGCCAAGACGCGGGTCGGTGGCAGCCGGTTAGAGGATATCGCCGGCATCGGTCCGAAAAAGCGTGCCAGCTTGCTGCAGCGCTTTGGCGGGGTGCGCGGCATCGCCTCGGCCAGCGTCGAGGACATTGCCATGGTCGACGGCATTTCGACCGATCTGGCCGAGGAAATCTACCGGGCGCTGCATTGAGCGGCTGCTGGCCTGGTGCCTGTCCGGCAGCCGCCTGCCGCGCCGCGCCAAAGGGCGGTTGGCGGCTCATGCCAAAATCCAGACCATGTTCCTGACGATACCCACCCTAATGACCTGGACGCGCATTGTCGCGATTCCGCTGATCGTCGGGGTTTTTTACCTGGACATTCCTGGGCCGCAGCGCAACCTGATCGCCACGGTGATGTTCGTGGTGTTTGCCGCCACCGACTGGCTGGACGGTTTTTTAGCCCGTAAACTGAACCAGACCTCATCTTTCGGCGCTTTTCTGGACCCGGTGGCCGACAAGTTCCTGGTTTGCGCGTCGCTGCTGGTGCTGGTGCATCTACAGCGCGCCGATGTGTTCGTCGCCTTGATCATCAT
>JACMQR010000091.1 GCA_014376885.1 Polaromonas sp. | reverse complement strand
TTTGTTTGCTATACAAACAGCAGCACCAACCGCTTGATCGCTCAGCCGATCCACCGGGTCACGGCGTAGATCGCCAGCCCCACCAGGCCGCCGACCAGCGTGCCGTTGATGCGGATGAACTGCAGGTCGCGCCCGATGGCCAACTCGATGCGCTCGGTCATTTCCTCGCGGCTCCAGCGGGCCAGCTGCGCCTCGATGAAGCGGCCGACTTCGCCCCGGTAGTTGCGCACCAGCAGCACGCTGCCCGCCTCGATGGCACGGTTCAGGCCGCCGGCCAGCTGCGCATCCTGCGCCAGCGCCTGCCCGACCTTGCGGGCCAATGCCGCAACCTGGCGCGCCAGGGCCGGGTCGTCTCGGTCCAGGTCGTCAAGCAGGCGCTGCCTGAGCCGGTCCCACAGGCTGCCGAGCAGCGCCTGAAGCCGGTCGTTGGCCAGGATTTCGCGCTGGTGCCGGGTGATGAATTCATGCCACTGCGGGTCGTCCCGCAGGTGCAGCACAAAGTCCTGCACCCAACCGCTGAAACGCGCCCGGGCCGGATGGTCCGCATCTTGCAGCACCTCTTGGGCCGACTGCCTGAGCGAGCGCAGCGCCCGGGGACCGATCGCCGCAGAGCCGACCTTGTACAGCGCGTTTTCGACGCCGAAGGCGGCCACCAGAAAATTGACCGCCTGCTGCTGGTTGCGCTCCTCGCTCAGGTAGCGGGTCATGCTGTGCAGGGCACTGTCGAGCAACTGCTGGTGCCGGCCCTGGACCACCAGCAGGTCGAGTAGGGCGCCAGCATTCGGCGCGATGTCGAACTCGGCCAGCTGCCGGGTGGCGGCGCGGCGCACCAGCCGGCGCATCGCGCCATCGTCCAGCGCGCCCAGCAGCACCTTGAGCCCCTTGGCCATGGCCTGGCCCAGGGCCTGCGAATGGCTTGGGCCCAGCAGCCAGGCAGCCAGCAGGTGCGCCGGGTCGGCCTGGCGAATGCGCTGGACAATGCCCTCTTCAGTGATGAAATGGCCCTCGACGAACTGCCCCAGGTTGCGGCCAATGGCGTCCTTGCTGGCCGGAATGATGGCCGTGTGCCACACCGGAATGCCCAGCGGATGGCGAAACAGCGCCACCACCGCAAACCAGTCGGCCACTGCGCCCACCATGGCGGCTTCGGCAAACGCAGCCACATAGCCCCAGGCGGGATGCAGCCCCAGCCGGCTGCGGGCCAGGCAAAACACCAGAAAGGCCAGCACCAGCAAGCCGCCGGCCAGTTGCCGCATGGTGCGCAGCCGGGCGCGCCGGACGGTGTCGCTGTCCGTGTGCGGCAAAGGTTCAAGGGCGGGCGATGGCTCCATGCCCGGCAGTCTAGCCGCTCAGGTTCGCGTGCGCCATGCGCTGGGAGCCTGGGCGGCTAAAAGCGCCAGTCCGGGTCGCTACCGGCCAGCCGTGAGCCGGCCCTGGGACGGACTGACCTTGACGCCGGCGGTCCTGACGGTCCCGGCGATCAGGATTTTTCGGGGGAATCGAGGCTTCGGCGGCCGGCAAGCCCGCCCTTGCGGCCTGCCTCGCGGGCTTCGACGGCATTGAACTGGTGCGCATTGCCGCTGGCGTGCGCCGCCTTGCCGCCCCGGCTGGCGATCTGGCGCTGGCGTTCGGGGTCCATCGAGGCAAAGCCGCGGCGGCTGGCTGGGGGGCGCGGGCTGCGGCTGTCGCCGGCCTGGTTGCGGTCTGGGTTGTTGGCCATGGGTTTCCTGGAGTCGGGTGAAAAAAGGAAACTCAAGTGTGCAAGCCCGCCCACGGGCCCCGTCGTCGGCCTTCGGGCCTTTAAAAAGTAGGAAGCATCCGACGGCTGGCAAACCGGTCAGCGTGCCGCCTGCAGCCCGCTCACACCGCGGCCAGCGCTTGCGCCAGGTCGGCCCGCAAATCGTCGATGTGCTCGATGCCGACCGACAGGCGCACCATGTCTGCGCTCACGCCGGCCCGGGCGAGTTCGGCCGGGTTGAGCTGGCGGTGCGTGGTCGAGGCTGGGTGGCAGGCCAGCGACTTGGCGTCGCCGATGTTGACCAGCCGGGTGAACAGCTGCAGCGCGTCCTGAAAGCGCCCCCCGGCGGCCATCGCGTCAGCCGCCGACTGCACGCCAAAGCTGATGATGCCCGAGGCCTTGCCACCCATGTATTTCTGCGCCAGCGCATGGTCGCGGTGCCCGGGCAGGCCGGCGTAGTTCACCCAGGCGACCTTCGGGTGCTTCTGCAGGAAATGGGCAATCGCCAGGGCGTTGTCGCAGATACGGTCCATGCGCAGGGCCAGCGTCTCGATGCCCTGCAGGATCTGGAAGGCGGCCATGGCGCTCAGCGCCGCGCCCATGTTGCGCAGCGGCACGACGCGCGCGCGGCCGATGTAGGCGGCTTCGCCCAGCGCCTCGGTGTACACCACGCCGTGGTAGCTCACATCGGGCTCATTCAGGCGCTTGAAACGCGCCTTGTGCTGGCCCCAAGGAAACTTGCCGCTGTCGACAATCACGCCGCCCAGCGTCGTGCCGTGGCCGCCCAGGTACTTGGTCAGCGCATGCACGACGATGTCGGC
>JACMQR010000008.1 GCA_014376885.1 Polaromonas sp. | reverse complement strand
CTGGCCCATGCCGCCGGTGATGCCCATGGCTTCCACGGCCTTGGGCAGCTCGCCGGGCTGCATGCCGCCCAGGCGGGCCAGCGCATTCATCATCGGCTGCCTGCGGCCCATCAGCTGCGCGGCGCCCGCATCGGCGCGGAACTCGCGGTGGCGCGAAAACCAGGCCACGACGATGGCCGCGGCAAAGCCGAGCACGATGTCAAGAACGATGGTGCTGATGTAGTAGCCCATGCCGGGGCCGGAGTTGTTGCTGTCACCCTTGCGCAAAAAGCTGTCCACCGCATAGCCGATGACCCGCGACAAGAACACCACGAAGGTGTTCATCACGCCCTGGATCAGGGTCATGGTGACCATGTCGCCATTGGCGATGTGGGCGATTTCGTGGGCGATCACCGCTTCGATCTCTTCCTTGGTCATGCCCTGCAGCAGCCCGGTGGTGACGGCCACCAGCGACGAATTCTTGAACGCGCCCGTGGCAAAGGCATTCGGCGCGCCTTCAAAGATGCCGACTTCGGGCATGCCGATGCGGGCTTTTTCGGCCAGCTGGCGCACCGTCTCGACAATCCAGGCCTCGTCGGCATTTTGCGGGCCGTCGGCGCCATTGATCACGCGCACGCCGGCGGTCCACTTGGCCATCGGCTTGCTGATCAGGAGCGAGATGATCGCGCCGCCAAAACCGATGACCAGCGCAAAGCCCAGCAACATCGGCAGGTTCAGGCCATTGGATGTCAAAAAGCGGTTCACGCCCAGCAGACTCGCGACGATGCCCAGCACCGCCACCACGGCAACGTTGGTCAGTAAAAATAAAAGGATGCGTTTCATGGATTCTCCGGGAATCGTTAAATAAAGTCGAAACAAAAAAGGCGGCGCGCTGGCATGCGCCTGAATTGTGCATTTCTGGCAGAAAACGAGGGAGTTTCGGCGCAAATCAAGATGGTCCGCATGGGCTTTCGCGCGCGGTGCCGGCAGACATGGCGCGCGCTCGAACTACCGGGGCGAACGAAATACCGAGCGGTCATCATAAAAGGAAAAATCCTCGTTTTCCGGCCACCAGCCGGGCACGCCCAGCACCGGCAGGGGCATAAAAGGCTTGCCGACCAATTTTTCTGCCTGCAGGTCATCGGCCATCCAGGCATCGAGCTTTGCTATTGAATTTATAGCTGGTCGTGCCCGGTAGACGTGCGCAGTGATCGGTTTTCGTGCACAAACCAGCTTTTCCAGCAGCGCATGGCCGAAAAGCACCAGCTGCGCGTCTTGCCACAGTGGGCGCAGGCCGACAAACAAGCGCTGCCAGTCGCGCGCCTGCAGCGCCTCCCAAAGCAGCGGCGGCGCCAGCAAAAAGGCCGCGTTTTCATCAAAAACGGTCAGTGCGTCGCGCACCGGGCCGCGCAGCGCGGTCACGCCTGCAGCCGCAATTTGCGCGGCCTGCAGCTGGTTCAAGCGCTTTTTGGTGGCCGGAAAACGCAGCCAGCACAGGCCGTTGAAAAAATCGTGCAGGCAGTCGCGGGTCGGCACGCTGGCCTGCTCAAAGATGAATTGCTCGTAGGCCAGGCCGGGCGGCAAGGCCGACTGCGGCACAAAGCGCACGGGCGCGCCGCCATGGCTGTTGAGCGCCTGCGCCACGCTGGTGCCTGACATGATGTGCTGCTGCACCGCCCGGCCTGGTTCGCGCCAGCCGTCGAGCCAGCCGGGGCGCCAATCGATACCGGCCAGGGCCTGGGCGCTCCGGTCTGCCAGCGGGAACGGGCCGGCTGACTCGCCCTTGGGAGCCCGGCTCATTCAGCCAGCGATGAGTTTCCACGCCAGCGCCTCGCCCGAGCGCAGCGGCTTGAGCTCGGCGGCGCCAAACGCGAAACTTGCCGGCGGCGTCCAGCTTTCCCTGAGCAGGGTGACCGTGCCCGCATTGCGCGGCAAGCCGTAAAAATCGGCGCCGTT
>JACMQR010000090.1 GCA_014376885.1 Polaromonas sp. | reverse complement strand
TGCTGCCGCGCAAATGCCGCGTCGAAAGCCGCGCCGAGTGCGATGCCGGCGTGATGCTGGGCAGCCGCAGCTTTCGCATTCCGGTGGTGCCGGCGAACATGAAAACGGTCATCAATGAAGCGCTGTGTGTCTGGCTGGCGCAAAACGGCTACTTTTATGTGATGCACCGTTTTGACCTGGACAATTTGCAGTTTGTCCGCCGTATGAATGCCAAAGGCGTGTATGCGTCGATTTCGCTGGGTGTGAAGCAGCCCGACTACGACACGGTGGACCGGCTGCTGGCCGAGGGCCTGGCACCAGACTACATCACCATCGACATCGCCCACGGCCATGCCGACACGGTGCAAAAGATGATCGGCTACCTGAAGGAAAAGCTGCCGGCGTCGTTTGTGATTGCCGGCAACGTGGCCACGCCCGAGGCAGTCATCGACCTGGAGAACTGGGGCGCCGACGCCACCAAGGTCGGCATCGGCCCGGGCAAGGTGTGCATCACCAAGATGAAGACCGGCTTTGGCACCGGCGGCTGGCAGCTGTCGGCGCTCAAGTGGTGCGCCCGCGTGGCAACCAAGCCGATCATCGCCGATGGCGGCATTCGGGAGCATGGCGACATTGCCAAGTCGATCCGCTTTGGCGCGACGATGGTGATGATCGGCTCGATGCTTGCCGGCCTGGAGGAAAGCCCCGGCCAGACGGTCGAGGTCGATGGCAAGCTGTTCAAGGAATACTACGGCAGCGCCTCGGACTTTAACAAGGGCGAGTACAAGCATGTCGAGGGCAAGCGCATCCTGGAGCCCATCAAGGGCAAGCTGGTCGATACGCTGCGCGAGATGGAAGAAGACGTGCAGAGCGCCATCAGCTACTCAGGCGGCACCCGGCTCATGGACATTCGCAAGGTTAACTACGTGGTGCTGGGCGGCAAGAACTCGAACGAAGACCTGATGATGTGAGCGCTGCGCAGCAGCCTGTCAGCGGCCCGGCGCTTTTTCAAGGCCGAGCAGCCCGAGCGCCAGATGGTGCAGGCGGTGCGAAGGCTCCACGAGGGCTTCCAGCACACTGAAATGGTTCAGGCCCGGCAGGGCTTCGCAAACCGGCACGGTGTCAATCCCCCACACCTGCTGGATCAGCTGGTTCTGGCGCAAAAATTCCTCGCTTTCGTCGCCGCCGGCCACGCTGCACAGCAGGCCTTGCTGCGGCCCTGGCAGCCGGGCCGGACTGGCCGGACTGACCTGCTCGGGCGTCAGGTTCAACTCGTTTAAAAAAGGCGTCAGGCGAACCGGCTCCAGGTCATACAGGCCGGAGATCGACAGCGCGTTCTTGACCAGGTCCGGCGGCAGGTCGGCTGCCTGGGCCGGCCAGTCGGTGGCCAGCAGCATGGCGGCCAGATGACCTCCCGCCGAATGGCCAACCACGGTGATGCGGTGCGGGTCGCCGCCAAAATCTGCCACATGTCGCCAGGTCCAGGCCAGGGCGGCAACCACCTGCTGCACGATACCTGGAATGCTGACAGCCGGACACAAGGCATAGTTCAGCACAACGACGCAAGCGCCAGTCTGGGTGAACTCAGGCGCGATGAACGAGTGGTCGGCCTTGTCCAGGCTGCGCCAGTAGCCGCCATGGACAAACACCAGAACCGGCGCCTTGTCACCGATGGTGTTTTTCGCGGCTGGGAAAACGTCCAGCGTTTCCCCGCTGCCGCTGCCGTAGGCAAGGTTCAAGTGGCAAGGCAGACCCTCCCGCACGCTTTGCGAGTCTGCCGCCCAGCGGGTGAAATGCGCAGCATGGCCGGGCACCCGCAAGCGGTTGTTGTACATGCGGTCCAGCCACTGGGGATTCAAATCGGATGCCAGGGGCGCCATGGGGTCTCGTTTCATTTTGAGAAAACCTGCATCTTGGCACAGCGCGCATGAAAAAAGCCGCTGCCCACCTTTCGGTGGCAGCGGCTTTTTGGCGGGAAGGCTGATCAAAAAACAATCAGCGCCTGCAATTTAGGCTTAATCGCGAAATGGCTTGGTGAACTTGCCAGCGGGCTTTTTGGCTGCATCGCGGGGCACGAACACCTTGCCAGCGGGCCGGGCGAAAGCCGGTTTGCGGTCCGCGAAATCGCCACGGGGCGCCGCAAAGCCTTCGTTGCCGCCGCCAAAGCTGCGGTCTTCACGCGGCGCAAAGCCGGCGTTGCTGCTGCCGCCGAAACCACGGTCATCCGGGCGACGCGCATTGCGGTCGTTGAAACCCGAACGGTCGGCATAGGCATTGCCCTGGGGCGCCGGAGGACGCCCCTGGAACGCGCCGCCGCGGTCGTCGCGGTTACCGCCAAAGCCGCCGCCTGCGCCGCCGCCGAAGCTGCCGGCATTGCCGCCGCCAAAGCCGCCACCGGCCGGTTTGCGACCGCCGAAACCGCCACGGTCGCCACCACCGCCGCCAAAGCTGCGGCCGCCGCCACCACGGTCATCGCGGCCACCGCCAAAATTGCCGCGCGGGCGCTCGGAGGTTGGCGCAAAGCGCTGCTGCGGCTCCAGACCGGCAATCACGCTGGCCTTGATGTTTTGCTGCGAGTAATGCTCGATGTCCTGGATCTTGCGGCGATCGCGAAATTCGGCAATCGTGATCGCCTGGCCTTCGCGGCCGGCGCGGCCGGTGCGGCCGATGCGGTGCACGTAGTCTTCGGCTTTCATCGGCAGGCCGTAGTTGATGACGTGGGTAATCGTCGGAACGTCCAGACCACGGGCAGCCACATCGGTGGCCACCAGGATTTGCACGCGGCCATCGCGAAAAGCCATCAGGCGGCGGTTGCGCAGGCCCTGGCCCAAGGCGCCATGCAATGCCACGGCGCTGAAGCCGTCTTGCACCAGGTCATTGGCCAGGCCGTCGCATTCGACCTGCGTGCAGGCAAACACGATCGCCTGGTTGATGGTGGTGTCGCGCAGCAAATGGTCAAGCAGCTTGCGCTTGTGGGTCATGTTGTCGGCCCACAGCAGTGACTGCGTGATCGACGCATGCTTTTCGTGCGGCGAGTCGATCTCGACGCGCTGCGGCTGGCGCATGACGCGGGTCGCGAGCTGCATGATGCGCGGCGCAAACGTGGCGCTAAACATCATGGTCTGCTTGCGCTCGATGGTGAGCTGGTTGACTT
>JACMQR010000089.1 GCA_014376885.1 Polaromonas sp. | reverse complement strand
TTTAGCTATTGATTCAATAGCGGCTCCAGAGCTGCCACCGGTCAGCAACGAAGGGCCGCCGCCCCAGCCGCCCGAGGCGGACAGCGCCGCGCCACCAGCGGCCGTGCTGGAGGCTGCAAGCGCTGGCGCCATGCCCGCCGCCAGCGCTGCGGCCGCCGCCATTCCGCCGCCGGCCAGCATTGCGCCGGCGCCGCCCAGCCAGACGCCGGTCACGGCCATGGCGCTGCCGGCCAGCGCCCGGCTGGACTACCAGCTGACCGGCAGCGCCAAGGGCCTGACCTACCAGGCCCAGGGCGAGCTGCTCTGGCAAAACAGCGGCGACAGCTACACCGCCCGCCTGACGGTCAAGGCGCTGTTCCTTGGCTCGCGCACCCTGGGCAGCAGCGGCGCCGTCAGCGCGCAAGGCCTGGCGCCAAGCCGCTTTTCCGACAAGTCGCGCAGCGAGGTGGCGGCCCATTTCGAGCCCGACAAGGGCCGCATCAGCTTTAGCGCCAACACCCCGCCGGTGCCCTGGACGCCGGGCGCGCAGGACCGGGTCAGCGTGTTTTTGCAGCTCGGCGGCATGCTCGCCGGCAATCCGGCCGGCTTTGCGCCGGGCTCGACCATATCGACCCTCACGGTCGGGCCGCGCGATGCCGACTACTGGACGTTCGTGGTGGAAAAAGACGAACTGCTCGACCTGCCGTTCGGCCAGACGGCCACGCGCAAGCTGTCGCGCCAGCCGCGCCGCGAGTTCGACCAGAAGGTCGAACTCTGGTATGCCCCGGCGCTCGGCTACCTGCCGGTGCGCAGCCGGATCACCCAGGCCAACGGCGATTTTGTGGACCAGCAGCTGAGCCAGCTGGCCCGGCCCTGAGCCGTTGTGCGGCCAGCTTCTCTTGAAGTTGCCGCCATCGTGGCCATCTGGAGGCAAAGGACATTCTCATGCAACTGCTTTACGACTCGGAATCTTTTGTGCTGGTGCAAATTCATGCCAATGCGCCTGAAGCCTCGGCAGCGCCGCCCACAACGCCGCAAATGGCCCGCCACGGCTTTGAAATTGTCGACAAGCGCTCGGGCAAAGAGGTTTACCTGGACGGCTCCTGGGCCGAGATGTTCCAGATGCGCCTGAGCGCCTGGGAAAAAGACACCCCCACCCAGGAAGAGGTCGAAAGCACACTGGAAGGCTACAGCGGCCTGGCCACCACGCCGATCTCGCTGCACTGAACCGCCGCCCGCAGGCCAGTGCCGACCCCAAGGGCCGGCCGGGCGCTACCCGGGCAGCGATATGGCTTTAGTATTGCCAGATGCACCACACCCCGTGTTTCCTTTCGCTGCCCGGCCTGGGCGTAGCGCTGGTTGCCGCCGCACTGCTGGCGGGCGGCTGCGCCGGCCGGCCGGAGTTGCCGATTCTTGAGCCAACCGCCAGCCCCCTGCTGGCGCAAACCTCGGCCCGGCTCGATGCCCTGCTGCCGGCCGATGTGCTCCTCGTCGGCGAGCAGCATGATGCGCCGGCGCACCATGACCTGGAGCAGCAAATCATCTCCAGCCTGGCTGCCCGCGGCCTGCTGGCCGCTGTGGCGCTGGAAATGGCCGATACCGGGGTCAGCACCGCGCAACTCAAACCGAGCTCGACCGATGCCCAGGCGCGCAAGGCTCTGCAGTGGGACGACGCGGCCTGGCCATGGGCCGCCTACGGCCCGGCGGTGATGGCCGCCGTTCGCGCCGGGGTGCCGGTGCTGGGCGCCAACCTGCCGCGCGCACAGATGGCGGCCAGCATGAAAGACGGCAGCCTGGACGCCCGCTTGCCCGGCCCGGCTTTGAAGGCCCAGCAGCAGGGCATCCGCGCCGGCCATTGCAACTTGCTGCCGGAAAGCCAGATCACGCCGATGACGCGCATCCAGGTCGCCAAGGACATGGCCATGGCCGAGGCTGTTCACCAGCTGCTGCTGCCCGGGAAAACAGTGGTCCTGCTGGCCGGCAGCGGCCATGTGGACCGCCGCCTGGGCGTGCCGCAACACCTGCGGCCGGGCCTGAATGCCAAAGCCCTTTTGCTGCGGGCCGGCGCGGCCGCCGATACCGACCGGGCCGAAGCGTTTGACAGCGCCTGGGCGACGCCGGCGCTGCCCGAGACCGATTACTGCGCAGATCTCAAGGAGCAGCTGGGGCCGTCGGCCAAGTAGGCCACCCATTCGCTGTGACTTGCCCCGGCGCAGGCAGGGCGTTCAGGCATGCTTGCGGATCGCATCGGCCACCACATTGACGATGCGCTCGATGTGCGCTTTCTCGACAATGTAGGGCGGGCAGACAACAATGTTTTCAGCCGCCGGCCGCACCAGCACGCCCTGATGGAAGCAGTCCATGAAGATGTCGTAGGCGCGCTTGCCCGGTGCGCCCGGCAGCGGCGCCAGTTCTACCGCGCCGGCCAGCCCCAAGGCGCGGATGCCGATGACATTGGGCAGGCCCTTGCAGCCGCTGTGCAGCGCGTCGCCCAGCACCCGGCCCATCTCGCCGGCGCGCGCAAACAGGTTTTCCTGCTTGAAAAGCTCCAGCGTGGCAATTGCCGCCGCGCAGGCCACCGGATGGCCCGAGTAGGTGTAGCCGTGAAAGAACTCGACCGCATGCTCCGGGCTGCCGGCGTGGGCCTGCATCATGGCGTCGTAGATGCGGACGGTGCAGATCACGCCGCCCAGCGGAATCACGCCGTTGGTGACGCACTTGGCAAAATTCAGCATGTCGGGCACAACGCCGTAATAGTCGGCGCCAAAGTTCACGCCCAGGCGGCCAAAGCCGGTGATGACCTCGTCGAAAATCAAGAGGATGCCGTGCTTGTCGCAGATCTCCCGCAGTCGTTTCAAGTAGCCCTTGGGCGGCAAATACCAGCCAGCACTGCCGGCGACCGGCTCGACGATCACGGCCGCCACATTGCTCGGGTCGTGCAGCGGCAGGATGCGGTTTTCCAGCTCCAGCAGCAGGTCTTCGGTCCACTCGGGCTGCACGCCGTTGATGTAGGCATGGTGGGTATGTTCGGGATGCAGCGGGTCATGGATGAAGCGCAGGTGATCCACGCGCGGCAGCATCGCCGCGCCATACACCTTGCGGTTGGACGGAATGCCGCCCACACTCATGCCGCCAAAGCCCACGCCGTGGTAGCCGCGCTCCCGGCCGATGAACACATTGCGGTGGCCCTCGCCGCGCGCCCGGTGGTAGGCCAGCGCCACTTTCAGCGAGGTGTCGGCCGCCTCCGAGCCGGAATTGCAAAACAGCACCTTGTTCAGGTCGCCCGGCGCCATGTTGGCGATCATTTCGGCGGCCTTGAAGGCCTGGTCGTTGCTGGCCTGAAAGGCCGTCGCGTAGTCGAGCGTGTCAAGCTGCTTTTTGATGGCCTCGTTGATCGGCCTTTGGTTGTGCCCGGCGGCCACGCACCACAGGCTGGAAATGCCGTCGAGCACCTGGCGGCCGTCATGCGTCGTGAAGTGCATGCCGTCGGCCGCCACGAAAATGCGCGGGTCCTTGATAAAGCTGCGGTTCGGCGTGAACGGCAGCCACTGGTGGTCCATGTTGAAGTTCTGGTAGGCCATGTCGGTGTCCTAAATGGGTGGTGAGGAAGTGGGCAAGGGGAAAGCGCAAGAGACCGGTGCATTCTGGCACTCCCGCGCTCCCGGCGGCAGGCACCTGCGACAATTCACGCTATATGAACCACGCTTACATTCTGACCCTGTCCTGCCCAGACCGCCCAGGCATCGTGCATGCCGTCTCGGGCTTTTTGTTTGAGTATGGCGGCAATATCGAGGAGGCGGCGCAGTACAACGACCACGGCACCGGCCTGTTCTTCATGCGCGTGCAGTTTGCCTGCGACCAGTTGACACATGACGGGCTGTCCAGCCGGCTGGCCGCCTTTGCCGCGCCTTTTGGGATGGCCTGGAAACTGCACGACAGCGCCCAGCCGATGCGCACCGTGATTCTGGTCAGCAAGGAGGGCCACTGCCTGAACGACCTGCTGTTTCGCTGGAAGTCCAGGCTGCTGCCCATCGACGTGCGCGCCATCATCTCCAACCACCGCGAGTTCTACCAGCTGGCGGCCAGCTACAACATTCCGTTTCACCATCTGCCGGTCACCGCCGGCACCAAGGCGCAGGTCGAAGCCCGGCAGCTCGAGATCATCGAAGCCGAAGGCGCCGAGCTGGTGGTGCTGGCGCGCTACATGCAGATCTTGTCGAACGATTTGTGCAAAAAGCTCGACGGCCGCGCCATCAACATCCACCACTCGTTTTTGCCCAGCTTCAAGGGTGCAAAACCCTACACTCAGGCGCATGAGCGGGGCGTCAAGCTGATCGGCGCCACGGCGCACTATGTCACCGCCGACCTCGACGAAGGCCCGATCATCGAGCAGGACGTGGCGCGTGCCGACCATGGCAAGACGGTCGAAGACCTGACCGCCATGGGCCGCGACACCGAAAGCCAGGTGCTGGCCCGGGCCGTGAAATGGCACAGCGAGCACCGGGTGGTACTCAATGGCCACAAGACCGTGATCTTTAAATGAGCCACCACGGTCGCTCACAACGCGCAAGCTCCCTGCCCCCCCGAGGGGGCTGTGTGCCGCGGCTCCGAACCTGCGGTGCAGGTTGGGACGGCATTCAGAAGGGCTGCGTCTCGCAGCCCGGCGCCTGCGGTCTGGCCAAGCCAGTCCCGCAGCTTCTGCTGGCAAAAGATATGAGTTGGCCACTCCATGATTTATCCTGCGGGAATGATTCTTTCAAGAATGACGCCCACAGCTCGCATCCCGCCGATCCAGTGCCTGCTGACCTTTGAAGCCCTGGCGCGGCTGCGCAGCGTGACGCAGTCGGCCGAGGAGCTGTGCGTCACACCCAGCGCGGTCAGTCACCGGGTCAAGCAGTTGGAGCAGATCATCGGCACCAAATTGTTTGGCCGGGCCGATTTTTCACTGACCACCGAAGGCAGCGAATACCTGGCGCATGTGCGTGAAGGTCTGGCGACCCTGCAAAAATTTCCCGGCACGGCCGGCCAGAGCAGCACGCCGGGCAAGCGCAAGCTGCGCCTGGCGGTCACGCCGACCTTTGCCCGCTCGATGCTGATTCCGCGCCTGCGCCAGTTCACCGAGGCCTATCCCGAGATCGACCTGACGCTGCAGGTGTCGATTCCGCTGCTCGACGTGGTGGCCGAGGATTCGGACCTGGTGGTGCGCTTTGGCACTGGCCGCTATGCCGACCTGGAGCATGTCTGCCTGATGACCGACGAGGTCACGCCGCTGGCCTCGCCCGCCTTCCTACGGGAGCACGGGCCATTTGATACAGCCGAAGACATGCTGGGCGAAAGCCTGCTGCGCTCGCCGCTGGAGCCATGGCGCACCTGGTTTGCTGCCAACCAGCTGGACTGGCCCGAGCCGATTGAAGGCTCCCAGTTCAACGACATCGGCCTGCTGTGCGACTGCGCCGCCGCCGGCATGGGCATTGCGCTGGTGCGCCTCAAGCTGGGCGCGCCCTGGCTGGAAAACGGCTCACTGGTGCGGCTGAACGCCAACGAAACCTTCAGCCGCAAGGTACCCAGCCCGCATGCCCACTACCTGTGCTGGCGTACCGGCACCCTGGACCGCTGGGAATGCGCGGCCTTTGCCGACTGGCTGCGCAAAAGCCTGGTGTGAGCACCAAGTAGGACTTTTGTGCATGGGGCGCGGATATGAACAGCTATGGGTGAAATAGCAATCAAACTTCCGGCACTTCAGCGAACAACTGCGCTGCGCTCAACTCCAGCGCCGCGCTTGCCAGCACCACCGTTGCGCCGCGTACAAACGGATGCAATACCCACAAGCCATCAGCGCCTTTGCGATAGCAGTCGGTGCTGCGCGTGTCCAGGTCGATCAGCACAAATTCTTCCAGGCTGGCAATGCTGCGGTAATGGCTGAATTTCAGCCCCCGGTCATAGGCGGCGGTGCTGGGCGACAGCACTTCGGCAATCAGCTTGGGTTCGGTCTTGACCATGGGACTCGCCAGGTCGAGCGCACTGCAGGTCACCAGCACGTCGGGGTAAAAATAGCTGTTGGCAGCAGAGACATGCAGCCGCATGTCGCTCATGTAGGTCCGGCACGGGCTGCCAGCGAGGTGCTGGCGCAGGGCAAAAGCCAGGTTCATGGACACCGTCACATGCCGGTCTTCGGCACCCGCCATGGCAAACGCTTCGCCGTCGATATATTCATGGCGATCTAGCTGTGCGGGCTCCCAGGCCAGATAGTCGGCAGCGGTAAAAAAAGTTTTAGGTGCGGCTTGTCCCATGGCGATGTCCTGTGCGTCAATCGAAAAGTTATTTTGACACCTTCCCCGGTGCGGAGCCTGATGCGCTGGCAGGCAAACCAGCCCGGGCCGTGGATTTCACACCCGGCTTTAGAAATCTTCACCCCCGGCCACAGGCCATTTGGACTAAAGTCTCACTTCAATCAGGAAGACTCACCATGAACGCACCGGCCTCATCGCAACAGATTTCCGCCATCGAACGCGCCGAGCGGCAGGCGCAGGTCGTTGACGCCCTCCAAGCCGTGCTGCCCCGGCATGCGCTGCTCTGGAACCGCGAAGACACCACGCCCTACGAATGCGACGGCCTGACCGCCTACCGCGAGCGACCGCTGGTGGTGGCACTGCCCGAAACCTATGCCGAAGTGCAGGCGGTGCTCAAGGCTTGCTACGCGCTCGATGTGCCGGTGGTGGCGCGCGGCGCGGGCACTGGCCTGTCGGGCGGGGCCATGCCGCACCGGCTGGGCGTGACGCTGTCGCTGGCCAAGTTCAACAAAATTTTAAAGATGGACCCGGCCAGCCGCACCGCCGTGGTCCAGGGCGGGGTGCGCAACCTGGCGATTTCCGAAGCCGCCGCGCCGCACGGCCTGTACTATGCGCCCGACCCGTCGAGCCAGATTGCCTGCACCATCGGCGGCAACGTGGCCGAGAACTCGGGCGGCGTGCACTGCCTGAAATACGGCCTGACGGTGCACAACGTGCTCAAGGTTAGGGGCTTCACCGTCGAGGGCGATGAGGTCGAGTTCGGCAGCGACGCACTGGACACGGCCGGCTACGACCTGCTGGCCGTGGTCATTGGCAGCGAAGGCATGCTCGCCGTGACCACCGAAGTCACCGTTCGGCTGATTCCCAAGCCACAGCTGGCGCGCTGCATCATGGCCAGCTTTAACGACCTGCGCAAGGCCGGTGACGCGGTGGCCGGCGTGATTGCCGCTGGCATCATTCCGGCCGGCCTGGAAATGATGGACAAGCCGATGACGGCGGCGGTCGAAGATTTTGTTCACGCCGGTTACGACCTGAGCGCGGCGGCGATTTTGCTGTGCGAAAGCGACGGCACGCCGGAAGAGGTCGAGGAAGAAATCGGCCGCATGAGCGCGGTGCTGGCGCGCTACGGCGCCACGGCGATCACCGTGAGCCAGAACGAAGCCGAGCGGCTGCGCTTTTGGAGCGGGCGCAAGAATGCCTTTCCGGCGTCCGGCCGCATCAGCCCCGACTACATGTGCATGGCCTCGACGATTCCGCGCAAGCGCCTGGCCGACATCCTGCTGGCGATTGCCGACATGGAAATCAAGTACGGCCTGCGCTGCGCCAATGTGTTTCACGCCGGCGACGGCAACCTGCATCCGCTCATCTTGTTTGACGCAAACGATGCCGACCAGCTGCACCGCTGCGAGCTGTTTGGTGCCGAGATCCTGGAGACCAGCGTGGCCATGGGCGGCACGGTGACCGGCGAGCATGGCGTGGGCGTGGAAAAGCTCAACTCGATGTGCGTGCAGTTTTCGGCTGCCGAAAACGAGCAAATGTTCGGCGTCAAGCGGGCGTTTGACGCCAAAGGCCTGCTCAACCCCGGCAAGGTGATTCCAACGCTCAACCGCTGCGCCGAGTACGGAAAGATGCTGGTGCGCGGCGGCAAGATCTCCCACCCGGACCTGCCGCGCTTTTGAGCACGGCTGCGCGCTGGCGGCCAGCGCCTGGCCTCGACGAAAGGCGCTGAATGAATGCCCTGCGCGGACTGGTCTGGCTGCTGGTTTTCCAGTCGGTCGGCGAGTTGCTCGCCCGGGGCCTGCGCCTGCCCTTGCCCGGCCCGGTGATCGGCATGGTGCTGCTGGTGCTGGCATTGCGCTGGCCGGCGGTGCAAAAGCCGGTGTCCGAAACCGCGCAATTTTTGCTGTCGCACCTGTCTTTGCTGTTTGTACCGGTGGGCGTCGGTGTGATGACGCACCTGTCCCTGGTCAGCCAGTATGGCGTGCGAATGCTGGTCGTGGTGGTGCTGTCGACCCTGGCCGGCTTGGGCGTGACCGTGCTGGCGCTGCACCTGCTGCGGGACGACCGCGGCAGCCAGGGCGCGCCGCCCGGGCCGCCGGCAAAGGATGCCGATGTCTGAAGTGGTCCAGCTCTGGGTGTACCTGGCGGCCACGCCGCTGTTCGGCCTGTCAGCGACTTTGCTGGTCTATGTGCTGGCCCACAGCGCCTACCTGCGGGCCGCACAAGCGCCCTGGGCCAACCCGGTGCTATGGTCGGTGGTGGTTCTGGCCGGCGGGCTGCTGGCCACCGGTGTGCCCTATCCCGCCTATTTCGCCGGCGCGCAGTTCATCCATTTTTTGCTTGGGCCGGCGGTGGTCGCGCTGGGCTGGCCGCTGTGGCTGCGCCGGGCCGAATTGCGCCAGCGCTGGCGCCGCCTGCTGATGGCCGCGCTGGCCGGTGGCGCAGTGGCGGCCGCTTCATCCCTGCTGCTGGGCCGGCTGCTGGGCCTGCCGCCGGAACTGATTCTTTCGCTGGTTCCCAAATCGGTCACCGCGCCGGTGGCCATGGGCATTGCCGAGCAGATTGGCGGCATTCCGGCCCTGGCGGCGGTGTTTGCCGTGCTAACCGGGCTGGTGGGCGCCTTGTGCGGCAAGTACCTGTTCGCCGCCCTGCGCATTCCGACCGACAGCGCCGGCTGGGCCGCTCGCGGCTTTGCGCTGGGAACGGCAGCGCATGGCATCGGTGCGGCCCGGGCCATGCAGGTCGATGCGGACGCTGGGGCCTATGCCGGACTGGCGCTGGGCCTGCAGGTGGTGCTGGCTTCGCTGCTGATTCCCCTGGTGTTCCGCTGGTTGTGACAGCGACTTGCCGGCTGCTATTGATTGAATAGCTTGAAAATCAGCCTGGACAAGCGCCAGAGCATGGATTGACTGAATTTTTCAGTCAGGCCGCCTGCAGCCCGGGTTTGGCCATCGCCCCCGGCTTGCTGCTGGCGCCCTGGGTGCCGGAGACGATATCGCCCGACAGCTGCCCGCCTTCTTCCACCACCAGCTTGCCATAGCGAATGGTGCCGGTGACCTTGCCGGTGGCATAGATGACGAGCTTCTGGCGAACCGTCAGGCTGCCGCTGAACTCGCCGCGAATTTCGGCAATCTCGATTTCGGCCGATCCCTTGAAAGCGCCCTGCTCGGCAATCTGGATGACGCGCGAGTTCATCGTCGCCTCGACCATGCCCTCGACCACCAGCGTGTCGCAATCGGTGATCTCGACGCCCTTGAGCTTGATATTCGGGCCGACGGTCAGCTTGCTGCCCGGTTCCTGCCCGTTGCCGGCAGGAAGCGGAAAGGACGATGACGCGGCACTGGCCTCGGCGCCTGGCGACCGGCTCAGGCCCTGCAGGCCAGGGGCCGCCGGCGAATGCGGCGAGCCGGATGTCGCCGCCCCGGAACCGGCATAGCCGCTGCCGGTGCCAGGGCGCACGCCAGAGGTTGGGAGTTCATTGTCGCGCTTGCCAAAAAACGGGGTGGCCATGGCTTGTTCCTGTAAATTTCTCATCGTACGTTGCGAAATCGCCAAAAAAATTCGGCTTTCTGCAACAGGAGTAACGAATTAATTTTTTACATAAAAAGCCGATGCGGCGACTTTGTCCGGTGCGTTTTCAGCCGGACGAGCCTGCCCGGGCTGCGGGCTGCAGACCGATAATGGCTTTTTCAGTCCCTGCGCAGCAGCAGCGCTGTGCCAAACGCTTAAAACCAGCCACCCTATGATTCCCCCCACCTCAACGGCCCTCGCGCAGGCCGACCGTCATCTGGCCATGGCCGAGCGCTTTGCGCGCATCGGCAGCTGGACCCTGGACCTGCGCCGTCCGCAGCCGATCGCCGGCTCGGCTGAATTCGCCGCCCTGCTCGGCCTGGCGCCGCAGGCGTCCCTGACCCTGGGTGAGCTGGCAGGCCGCTTCGCGCCGGATTGCCGCGACCGGGCTGACGGGCTGCTGCTGCAGTGCTGCCGGCAGGGCATCGGTTTTGACGAGGAACTGCAGCTTGACACCCCGTCCGGGCGCCAACGGGTGCGCCTGGCCTGCCAGGCAGTGCTGAACCGGCGCGGCCAGGTCACGGGCCTGCAGGGCCT
>JACMQR010000007.1 GCA_014376885.1 Polaromonas sp. | reverse complement strand
CGGCGTGCTGTCGGCGGCCGTCAATCTGGCAACGGAAACCGCCGATGTCACCCTGGCGAGCAGCGCGGGCGCGCTACCCAGGCTCGTGCCGCAGCTTATCGCGGCGGTGGAAAAGGCCGGCTACCGGGCCGAGGCGCTGGCCGATGCCGCCGCGGACGTCCGCCCGGCGCCAGCGGCCGGCGCGCCCTGGTGGCCGATTGCCGTGGCCGCCGCCCTGTCGGCGCCACTGGCGCTGCCGATGGCCGGCATGCTGTTTGGCAAGGCGTGGATGCTCGATGGCTGGATTCAGCTGCTGCTGGCCACGCCGGTGCAGTTCTGGCTCGGCGCACGCTTTTACAAGGCCGGCTGGAAGGCACTGCGCGCCGGTGCCGGCAACATGGACTTGCTGGTGGCCGTCGGCACGTCGGCCGCCTATGGGCTGAGCGTCTACCTGCTGCTGCGCCATGGCGAGCACGGCCTGCCGCATCTTTACTTTGAGGCGTCGGCGGTCGTCATCACCCTGGTGCTGCTTGGCAAATGGATGGAAGCGCGCGCCAAGCGCCAGACCACCGAAGCCATCCGGGCGCTCAATGCGCTGCGGCCCGAAACCGCCCGGCGCAGGCAGGGCGGCGTGGACCGAGATGTCGCCATCGGCGAGGTGCAGGTCGGCGACGTGGTTGTCGTGCGGCCGGGCGAGCGCATCGCCGTCGATGGCGAGATCATCGAAGGCGCAACCGAGGTCGATGAGTCGCTGATCACCGGCGAAAGCCTGCCGGTGGCCAAGCACACCGGCGACCGCGTGACCGGCGGGGCGGTCAATGCCGAAGGGCTGATCGTGGTGCGCACCACGGCCATCGGCGCCGAATCGACGCTGGCGCGCATCGTGCGCATGGTCGAGTCGGCGCAGGCCAAGAAAGCGCCGATCCAGCGGCTGGTCGACCAGGTCAGCAGCGTCTTCGTGCCGGTGGTCATCGGTATTGCCGCTGTCACGCTGCTCGGCTGGGGACTGGCCACCGGCAACTGGGAAGCCGCCATCCTGAATGCGGTGGCGGTGCTGGTGATTGCCTGCCCGTGCGCGCTCGGGCTGGCCACGCCGACGGCCATCATGGCCGGCACCGGCGCGGCGGCCAGGCGCGGCATCTTGATTAAAGACGCCGAGGCGCTGGAGGTGGCACACCAGGTGAGAACTGTCGCCTTCGACAAGACCGGCACGCTGACCGAGGGCAAGCCCGAACTGGTGGCGCTGGAGCCTGTCGGCATTTCGCGCGCCCAGGCGCTGGCCTGGAGCGCCGCCATCCAGGCGGGCAGCGAGCATCCGCTGGCCAGGGCGGTCACGCAGCGGGCGGAAACAGAGCAGCTCGGCATGCCCAGGGCATCGCAGGTCCGGGCGGTGGCCGGGCGCGGCATGTCGGCGGTGGTTGACGGCCATGACCTGCGCCTGGGCAGCCCGCGCTTCATGCAGGAGTTGGGCGTGGAGATGGGCGCCTTTGCATCACGCGCGCAGGCGCTGGAAGCCGAAGGCCGCACCGTGTCCTACCTGGCCGATGTGACCGGCGCGCCGCGGCTCTTGGCGCTGCTGGCCTTTGGCGACACGCTCAAGGCCAGCGCCGCCCCGGCCGTGGCCAGCCTGCATGCGCTCGGCATCCGGACCGCGCTGGTCACCGGCGACAACCGGGGCAGCGCCGAGGCGGTGGCCAAGCATCTCGGCATCGACATCGTGCATTTCCAGGTGCTGCCCGAGAACAAGGCTGACATCATCGGCCAGCTGAAAGAGCAGGTGAAGGACAGCGGCGGCCGCGTGGCGATGGTCGGCGACGGCATCAACGACGCGCCGGCGCTGGCCGCTGCCGATGTCGGCATTGCCATGTCCACCGGCACCGACGTGGCGATGCAGGCCGCCGGCATCACCCTGATGCGCGGCAACCCAGCGCTGGTGGCCGACGCCATCGACATTTCGCGCCGCACCTATGCCAAGATCCGGCAAAACCTGTTCTGGGCGTTTGTCTACAACGTGGTCGGCATTCCGCTGGCCGCTTTCGGCCTGCTCAGCCCGGTGATTGCCGGCGCGGCGATGGCGCTGAGCAGCGTCAGCGTGGTGCTGAACGCGCTGCTGCTGCGCCGCTGGAAAGGCGGCTCGCAATGACCGGGCCGGCGGTTGGCGGCGGCCTGTTCAACATCGGCCAGGCGGCCGGGCAATCGGGCGTGTCGGCCAAGATGATCCGCCACTATGAGTCGCTTGGCCTGCTGCCCGCCGTGCAGCGCACCGACGCCGGCTACCGGCAGTATGGCGACACGCAGATTCACACCCTGCGCTTTATTCGCCGCGCCCGGACGCTGGGTTTCAGCATGGCTGAAATTGGCGAGCTGCTCAAGCTGTGGCAAAACCAGGGCCGCGCCAGCGCCGATGTCAAGCGCATTGCCCAGGCGCATGTCGCCGACCTGGAGCGGCGCATTGCCGGGATGCAGGCGATGCGGCAAACGCTGGCGCAGCTGGCGGATTGCTGCGCGGGCGACGACCGGCCGGACTGCCCGATCCTGAGCGGGCTGGCCGACTAGTGTCGCGTCAGGCGCAACGTGTCGGGAGATTGCGTTGCCAGCGAAAACCGGCAGTTTGCGTCTGACGCGACACTCGCTGTATGGTCCCGGGATGAGGTGACGAGGCTCGGTTTTGAACATGGCCGTGTTTTTCTGCCAAGGCGTCGGCAACGGTCTGGCAAGGATGTTTTCCCTCTCAGGGCCTTCAACAGTTTTGCAACGTTCAAGGCGCCAACGAAAGCGAACACATTGGGCTGCTGCCGGTTTCGCGGACACCGACCCGAGCTTCTTG
>JACMQR010000088.1 GCA_014376885.1 Polaromonas sp. | reverse complement strand
CTGCGGGCAAAGCTGCTGCGCTACCGGCTGCAAGTCGTTGCGGCCAAATTCAAATTTTTGGCCTTCAGCATATGCAGCAAAGCCTTGTATTGTAGCAGTCTTGGTATCGCGTTTTAGGCTGGGTGCTGTGAAAATATCAGGAGTGGAAACACCGGCTGGCGGTTTGACGACGACAAAGCTTGCCGGCGGCAGCCTGAGCGGGGTGATTTTTTCCCCGATCCCTTCCACCCAGGCATGGCTTCCCGCCAGGAAAAAGGGAACATCTGCGCCCAGCGACAGGGCAATGGCCTGCAAATCCTGCCGGGCCAGCCGTACGCCCCACAGCCGCTGCAAGGCCAGCAGGCAACTGGCCGCATCAGAGGAGCCGCCGCCCATGCCCGCCTGGGACGGAATATTTTTTCTCAGGCTGATGTGCACCCCCAGGGGCGTGCCGCAGGCTGACTGCAGCGCGCGCGCGGCACGCACGGTCAGGTCGTCGGTCGGCAAGGTCTCGCTGCTGCTGTCCGGTTCAGGCCCGTCCAGGTCGCTGCGGCTGATCTGACCGTCCAGGCGCAGTTCGAAGTGCAGCGTGTCGCACCAGTCGATCAGCATGAACACCGACTGCAGCAGGTGGTAGCCATCGGGCCTGCGGCCGGTGATGTGCAAAAACACATTGAGCTTGGCCGGGGCCGGTACGTCATACAAGGCTTTGAGCGGACGCATATGGACAGGGCAGCGCGTCATGACGCCATGATGCTTTGAACGCCGGAGCAGTCAGGCCGGCCGGGCATCACCGGTCCACCACGACACGCAGGTCCACCAGCGGCAGGGGCTCAATTCTTGTGGCGGCGATCCGGCCTTCGCCGTGGCGCGACAAATCGGCAGACCAGCCCCCGGCTGCCGCGATGTCGCCTTGAAGCCAGGCAAACAGCGCCGGCAACGGCACGGCAGCGCCCGTGGTCCGGGCCATCAAGGTGTCGATCGAGTCAAAGCGCTGAAGGTTGCCGGCCGTGCCCGAATCAAACTCGGCCTCGCCCGGCGACCAGCGCAGCACCCCCAGCACAGCGCCAAGCGGGCCGATCAGCCTGAGCTCGCCGCGCTCAGGCCGGCCATGCAATTCAAAACCGGCTGAAAAAAACTGCTCCGGCTCGCTTTTCACATGCAGGCTGATCCGTCCTGTCCACTGGTCGATTTTTTGGTCATTCAAGGCTTGCATGCTCGTCGGGCGGGCACATCCAGCTATTAAAAAAGTAGTGCACAGGATGCCGGCCGCCAGCTGTGTGCGCAGCCGGCCGGTGAAGTGCAAAGCGCCCGCCACGCGGTTACTGCGGCACTTTGAAACGCTTGAGCGTTTCGAGCAGGGTGTCGTTGTTGGCATTGATGAGCTGGCCTTCCTTCCAGATCGCCAAAGCGCGGTCGCGCTGGCCCAGGCTCCACAGGACCTCGCCAAAGTGGGCGGCAATCTCCGCATCCGGTCTGGCCTTGTAGGCGGCCTCGAAAATCTGCGCGGCCGCCTGCATATTGCCTAAACGAAACTCGACCCAGCCCAGGCTGTCCTTGATGAAGGCGTCATCAGGCGCATAGTCCACCGCCTTGCGGATCAGCTCGCGCGCTTCAGGAAGGCGCAGGTTGCGATCGGCCAGCGAGTATCCCAGGGCGTTGTAGGCTTGGTGAAAATCGGGCTTGGCCTGGATGATCTGGCGCAGCAGCCGCTCCATTTCGTCCATCAATCCCAGTTTTTCAGCCACCATCGACTGCTCATAAAGCAAATCAGTGTCTCCCGGCGTAGCGGCCAACGCTTGGGCGAGCAGCTCACGGGCTTGGCGGTACTGCTTGAACTCGCGCAGCAGGCCGACCTCGGCATTGAGTTTGAGCCGCGCTTCTTCCGGTGTTTTTTCCGGCAGCTGCTGAAGCAGGCGCCGGCCCTCGTCGATCTTGCCCTGGCTGGCCAGAATCGAAGCTCGGCGCGTTTGCGCCTGCAGCAGGCCCGAAGAATTCTCGATTTTGCCGAGCCAGCTTTCTGCCGCAGCAAAGTCCTGGCGTTTTTCGGCCAGTTGCGAAAGCAAAAGGTAAGCCTGGGCCAGACCCGGATTTTGTTCGGCCGGCGGCAATTGCTGGACCAGGGCGATGTAGCGCTCCAGCGACGCCTGGGCCGGCGCCGGCTGGTTTTCCTGCAGTTGCAGGGAGCCCAGCACCAGCCAGCCTTCCGGATAATCGGGCTGGTCGCGGGTGACGATTTGCAACTGGGCCGTGGCTTCGGCATGCCGCTGCCCGTCCAGCAGCACCCGGGCATAGGCCAGGCGAATTTCCGGCAGCGCCTTGGCCGATGTCTCACGGTCATCCAGGTAACTCTTGACCAGTGTTTCGGCCTGCGGTTGCTGAGGGTCGATCAGCTCGAGCGCCACGACCACCGGACCCTCGGCGCGCGGATCGGCTGCCTGTGCGCGCTGCGCCGCTTGCAGGGCACCAGGCCGGTCGTCGGCCGCAAGCCGCATCCGGCTGGCTGTCGTCCAGGCTGCGCTGGCGGTTGCCGGGCTGGCCAGGTAATCGGCCAGGGCTGCTTCCACCACGCCGGCGGCCAGCTTGCGGTCACTGGCCCGCGCATAGGCGCGCGGTATGGCGGCCAGCACCGCCGAGCGCTCTGCATCGGGCGCTATACGGAGTTCGGTTTTCAGGGGGGCGGCGGTTTCAGCGATGCGGTTGAGCGCAATCAGGATCTGCAGCACATAGCGGTTGGCATCGCGTGACGCGGGCAGTTCTTGCTTCCAGGCGAGTGCGGCTTGCAAGGCGGCGTCCCCGGAACGCGCCTGCAGGGCGATGTCGGTGGCCCGCTGGTACAGCTGGGCATCGCCGGTTTTGCGGGCCACATCGAGCACCAGCGCAAAGCCTGCCGACGGCTGGCCATCCTGGGCGGTCATTTCACCCACCAGCAGCTCATAAAACATTTCGCCGTCCAGCAGCGAAACGGCAAATGACGCCTGGGCCGACTTTGCCTGGGCCAGCCCCGACGACTCAGCCGGTTTGCCCGGGGCCGGGCCGTCGGGCGATGCCGCCTGGGCCAGCGCCAAAGGGCCTGCAAACCACAGGCAGGCAAATGCAAGGCCAAGTTTTTTCTTCATCAAGCCATGATAATTCAAGCGTCTCGGCAGCGCAGCCGGCCGGTCATGCGCAGGGCGCTGCGGTGAGCAAAGCGCTGTCGAGCATCCCGAAAAACCCTGGTCACGCGCAAAGCGTCTGAAAAAAACATGCCTGAACTGCCGGAAGTTGAAGTCACCCGCCTGAGCCTGGCCGGGCGCGTTGTCGGCGCTCTGATTGAGGCGGTCGCGGTCGGCAAACCGCTGCGCTGGCCGCTTGGCTGCGCGCCGCAGCTGCTGCTCGGCCAGCAGATTCTGGCGGTGCGCCGGCGCGGAAAATACCTGCTTCTGGACCTGAGCGGCGGTTTGCTGCTGATGCATCTGGGGATGTCCGGCAGTGTCAGTTTCGCGCTGGATCTGCCGGAGCCGGGCAAGCATGACCATTTTGACCTGGTGACCAGTTTGGGCACCTTGCGCCTGCATGACCCGCGGCGCTTCGGAGCGGTGGTCTATGCCAGCGGGCAAGCTGACGCGGTGGCGCAAAAGCTGCTGGGCCAGCTGGGCGTGGAGCCGCTGAGCGACGCGTTTGATGCGCGCGTGTTTCACCAGTTTCTCCAAGGGCGAAAGGTGGCCATCAAGCCGCTTTTGCTGGCGGGCAGGGCGGTCGTGGGCGTGGGCAACATTTACGCCTCGGAAGCGCTGTTTCTGGCAGGCATCCGCCCGACCACCCGGGCGTCGCTGATCAGCAAGCCGCGCGCTGCCCGGCTCCAGGGGGCCATTCGGGATGTGCTGGCAAATGCGGTCGCCCTGGGCGGCAGCACGCTGCGGAATTTTTCCAGCGCCGATGGCCAGGCCGGCCATTTCCAGCGCGAAGCCATGGTCTATGACCGGGCCGGCTTGCCATGCCGGGTGTGCGCTGCCCCGATCAAAAGCATTCGCCAGGGTCAGCGGTCGACTTTTTACTGTGCAAGCTGCCAAAAGCCATGAGCCGTGAACGCCGATTGCCAGCGCCAGTGCAGTATTTTCTGGACCTGTCCAAAGTTGCGGCGCATGGCCTTTAACGAACAGGTCGGCCAGGACGGCGCATGGCGGCAGGAATTTTCAGGACGCCTGAAGTTGCTGGCGCGGTGGCTGGCCAAGCAGGGCCTGTGCAATGCGGCGGTCCAGGAACGGCTGCAACAGCTTGGTGCACAGGCCAGCCCCGACAAGGTCATGCTGGCGTTTGTGGCGCATTGCCCTCGCAGCAAAGCCGAGCTGATCAATGCGATTTTTTTTGCCGGGCCGGGGCGCAGCATGCTGCCGGCCGGAGCGGGCCGCGCCACACTGTGCACGACTGAACGGGTCAACATTGCCCGTCCCCTGCTCAAGGAAGGGCTGGTTATCCTGGACACACCGGGGCTCGACGCGATCGACGCCGAGCCCGAACTGACCGCCCGCCTGATTGCGCCGGCCCAGGTGGTCATTTTTATCGTGTCGGCCGACACGGGCGTGACCCAGCCAGACCTGGCAATCTGGCATGCGCATCTGGGCACGGGTGGAAAGAGTGGCAAGAGCAGTCAAATCCGGCTGGTGGTGCTCAACAAAACCGATGCCTCCGAGACGCAAAGGGGCTCGCCGGCGCAGGCCCAGGCCCGGATTGACCGGCTAAAAGAAGACACTGCCGCCATGCTGGAGCTGCCGCTGGCGCAAATCGTTGCCGTGTCCGCGCAACAGGCGCTGGTTGCCCAGACAACCCAGGACACGGCGCTGCTGCAGGCCAGCGAGCTGCCGGCGCTTGAGCAACTGCTCGGACAGTGGGTTTTCAGGCCGCACCAGGATGCCGGGCGCGCGGCAGTCATGGCCGAAATTGGCCAGCTCAGATGCGAGGCAGCCCGAATCATTGACCTGCGGCAACGCGGCCTGGCCGAGCAAATCCGCGAATTGCGCGGCTTGAGAGTCAAAAATAGCGGCATGGTCAGCCAGATGCGCATCCGTAATGCGCGCGAGCAGGCAGAGTTCGCCGGTGGCAGCGCCCGGGTATCTGCGGTTCAGGCGGTGCACCATGCCTTGCTTGCCCAAGCTGTCGATGCGCTGGGTGTGTCAGCGCTCAAGGCCGACCTGGCCGAACTGCTCGATGCGCTCAAGCCGCCCGGCGTCAAGCTGAACGTGAAGAAAACATACTGCAAGGCCTTTTCCCGGCTGCGCGAGCGCCTGCACAAGGGGCAGGCCGTTGCTGCTGAAATCAAGGCCATGCTGGACTCGGCCTTCGCGCAGGCCAATGCCGAGTTCGGTTTTTCCCTGCAGGCTGGGCCGGTTCCGGATCTGGCGCGGCATGGGCACGACCTGGACCTTGTCGAGCGCAACTACCTTCGGCACTTCGGCCTGGGCAATGTGATCCGCCTTGCACAGGCTGACTTTTCCGATCGCCTGGTCCGCGCCCTGAGCAGCCGCCTGCGCATGCTGTTCGAGCTGGCACTGGGCGAGGTGGCGCTGTGCAGCCGGACGGCCGCCGCGCAGCTCGACACCCAGGTGCTCGAACGGCGGCACATGTTTGCCCGGCATCTGGAGGCGGCCGAGCGCATCGAGCAGGCCGGCGCTGCACTGGATGAGCGAATCGCCGAGCTGCAAAGCCAGGAAAGCCTGCAAAAACCGCTCGCCGCCAAACTCGCTGGACTGACCGCGCGGCTTCTTGACCGCCCGCCCGAGCGGGTCGCGGCGATCCCGCCCGGTGACCAAGCGCACACTTTCACCGCTCTGGCGGCACCGGCTTGATGCAAGACAACTTCAAACCTGGCAGTGCGCCGGCGGCCGCCAGCCCGGTCGAGACAAGGCACCCGCCGGCATCGGCGTTGTCCGATGAGATCGTGCGCTGGCAAAAAAGCCACGGTCGCAACACCTTGCCGTGGCAGAACACGCGCGATCCGTACCGGGTGTGGCTGTCCGAAATCATGCTCCAGCAAACCCAGGTGGTCACCGTTTTGGGCTATTACGAGCGGTTTTTGAAGCGCTTTGCGCAGGTCAGCGACCTGGCCTGCGCCGCACCGGACGAGGTGATGGCCTTGTGGAGCGGGCTGGGCTACTACAGCCGGGCGCGCAACCTTCACCAGTGTGCAAAAGACGTCATGGCACAGCACGGCGGGCTGTTTCCCCGTTCAGCCGAGCAGCTGCAGACCCTGCCGGGCATTGGCCGGTCAACGGCCGCTGCGATTGCCTCTTTGTGCTTTGGTGAGCGGGTCGCCATTTTGGACGGCAACGTCAAGCGGGTGCTCACCCGGGTCCTGGGATTTTCTGGCGACCTGTCCCAAAGCACCAGTGAAAAGGCGCTCTGGAAACAGGCGACTGACCTGCTTCCCCGTGACGACTTGGTGCATGCCATGCCGCGCTACACCCAGGGCATGATGGACCTGGGCGCCACGGTTTGCACCAGCCGCCAGCCACAATGCCTGCTGTGCCCCGTCTCGGCGCTGTGCCGCGCAAGGGCGCAGGGAGATCCCGAAAAATACCCTGTCAAGACCCGCAAGCTCAAGCGAACTGCCCAGGCGCTGAGCCTGTTGTGGGCGCAAAAGCCCGACGGCTCGGTGTGGCTTGAAAAGCGCGCTGAAACCGGAATCTGGAGCGGCCTGTACTGCCTGCCCGTGTTTGAAGGCGAAGAAGAGCTTATGTCGCGACTGGATGAAACGCTGGATGTCCGCATTGCGGCACTGCCCAGCTTTGTTCATGTGTTGACGCACAAAGACCTGCTGCTGACGCCCTGGGTTCTCAACCTCGGGGCCGACCAGCCGGTGCCGGCGGCCCTGGTTTGCGAAGCCCGTCCGGCGGCCTGGTTTGGTCCGGCCCAATGGCCGGCACTGGGCCTGCCGGCCCCGGTCCGCAAGCTGCTGGCCGCAAATTCGCCGGGCCTGGCGGACAGCGGCAAAGCGGTCTGATCAGGCGGCTTCGAGTTCGCGGTGGCGCTTCAAGGTTCGCCACTCCGCGCTGAAGGCCGCCGCCAGCGCCTCGACCAGGTAGACCGAGCGGTGCTGTCCGCCGGTGCAGCCCACCGCCACAGTGACATAGCTTCGGTGGTCCCGAGCCAGCGCATCCAGCCAGCTCCCAAGGAACTTTTTGATGTCCCTGAGCATGTCGTCCACCTCTGAATGGCTTTTTAAAAAATCGGCAACCGGCTGGTCGAGTCCGGTCTGGTGCCGAAGCCCGGCTTCATAGTGCGGGTTGGGCAGCATGCGCACATCAAACACGTAATCAGCATCCAGCGGCACGCCACGCTTGAAGGCAAACGACTCGAACACCAGCGTCAGCTGACGGCTGGTGTTTTGCAGCAGCGATTTCACAAAGCCCTGCAGTTGCGACGAGCGGATCATGCTGGTGTCGATGACATGCGCTTGCTCGCGCATCTCGCCCAGCAAGCTGCGCTCCAGCTCAATGGCATCGACCAATGCCCGGTGCTGGTCGGTCGCATTGATCCTGGACAGCGGATGCAGGCGGCGGGTTTCTGAAAAACGCCGCACCAGGGTGTCGGTGTTGGCATCGAGAAAAAGCGATTGCACGGCGACACCCTGCGCCTTCAGCTCCCGGAGTTGCTGCGGCACCAGCGGCAAGGAGGTGGCGCTTCTGACATCCATGGCGATGGCGAGCCGGGGCGCGTTGTGCGGCCGCTTCAATGCAACAAACGGCGAAAGCAGCTCGGGCGGTAGGTTATCCACGCAGTAGTAACCGGCGTCTTCGAGCGCGTGCAGGGCCACTGATTTTCCGGAGCCCGACATGCCGGTGATAAGGATCATTTCCATGGCATTATTTTTCCAAAAAGTGACTGAATGCCGATGCTTGCCTGGTCAAGCGCGCAAGTCTTTCAGGACGCGTAAAAAGGGCACTGGCTACTTCAGGCGCCTCAGCCCAGCCAAGGGCAGCCGCGGCTTGTTCTGTGCGGGTGATTGTGCGAGCATTTCGGCGGCATGGGCCATCGTGGCGCCGGTCAACTGCTCGCCGCCAAGCATCCGGGCAATCTCGGCGACTCTGGCCGTGCCCGTCACCTGCTCAACCCGGCTCAGTGCCGTGCCTTGATCGGACCGTTTGGACACCACCAGATGCTCGTCGGCAAAGGCGGCGACCTGCGGCAGGTGCGTCACCGTCATGACCTGCCGGTCCTGACCGAGTTGACGCATCAGCTGCCCAACGGTCTGGGCCACCGCACCGCCCACTCCGGAGTCCACCTCGTCAAAGATAAGCGTTTGCGCCTGTCCCAGCTGGCTGGTGGTGACTGCAATGGCCAGGGCAATGCGGGACAACTCACCACCCGACGCCACTTTGCCCACCGGTCTGGGCGTGCTGCCGGCATGCCCGGCGACCAAAAACTCCACCTGTTCCAGCCCGTGCTGGGCGGGCTGCTCAAGCAGCGCCAGAACCACCTCAAACCGGCCCCCCTGCATGCCCAGGCCCTGCATGGCCTGGCTGATCGCCTTGGCCAGCAGGGGTGCAGACTGGCGCCGCGCACACGAAATCTCGCCGGCTTCATTCAGATATGCCAGTTTTGCCTGGGTTTCCTTTGCCTCAAGCTGAACCAGGTCGGCTGCCTCATCAAGCGCTCGCAATTCTGCTTGCCAAGCTGTCAGCAGTTCAGGCAGCTCGCTGGGTGCCCGTTTGTAACGGCGTGCCAGGCTGACCCACAGCGCCAGACGCTCGTCCAGCTCGGCCAGGCGCTGCGGGTCCAGCTCGGCATGTTTGGCATAGCCCCGCAATGAATGCACAGCATCGTCAACCTGGGTGAGCGCGGTGTCCAGCAGCTCTGCCAGTTGCCTGAATTCTGGCTCGATGTGCGCCTGCTTTTGCAGTCCATTGATGGCCCGGCCCAGCAGGGTGGTGGCGTTCTCATCGGCTTCTCGCAAGGCATCGACGGCAGACTGCACGGCGTCGCGTAAATCTTGAATGTTGGACAGGCGACCGTGCTGGGCATTGAGTTCTTCCCATTCCTGCGCGCCAGGAGCGAGCTTGCTCACCTCGCCAATTTGCCATGCCAGGCGTTCGCGATCACGCTGCAGACTGTCCTGAGCGCTGCGCGCCTGGGTCAAAATTTTCTGGGACAGGCGCCAGTCTTGCCAGCATTGCAAAAGCGCTTCGGTAGAAATATCCGCATAAGCGTCCAGCAGCCCGCGCACCGCTTCGGGGCGCGTAAGGCTTTGCCAGGCATGCTGGCCGTGAATGTCAACAAGCTGGCTGCCCAGCTCTTTGAGCTGGGTGACCGTCACGGCGCTGCCGTTGACCCATGCCCTGCTCTTGCCCTGGGCGTCCACCGTGCGCCGCAGCAGCAAGGTGTCACCCGGCTCCAGGCCGGCTTGTTCCAGCCAGGGCGCCAGCCGGGCCGGGCTGTCAAATTCCGCGCTGATTTCACAGCGTCCAGCACCCTCGCGAACCGTGCCGGCATCCGACCGAGCGCCCAGCGCCAGCTGCAGGGCGCCAATCAAAATAGATTTGCCGGCGCCGGTCTCCCCGGTCAATACGGTAAACCCATTGGACAGGTCCAGGTCCATTTCGCGCACGATGACAAAATCGCGCAAACTGATACTTTTTAGGCTCATAACTCGGTGCAGATCGGGTGGAGGAAGCAGGGCTCAGGCCGCTCCTTCGTTCCAGTGAAGTTTTTTGCGCAGGGTGTCAAAGTAGCTCCAGCCCTTGGGGTGCAGAAAACGCATCTGAAACTCTGAGCGCTTGACGATGATCCGGTCGCCATGCAGCAAACTGGCCAGCGACTGCATGTCAAAGCTTGCGCTGGCATCCCGGCCTGCTACCAGTTCAATAGCAACTTCTCCACTGTCTGAAAGCACTATCGGTCGATTTGACAAGGTATGCGGCGCGATCGGCACCAACACCCAGCCGCCGATGGAAGGATGTAGCAAAGGCCCGCCGGCGGACAGCGCGTAGGCCGTCGAACCCGTAGGCGAGGCAATGATCAGCCCGTCGGCCCGCTGATTGGCCACAAACCGGCCATCGACTTCAACCCGCAACTCCACCATGCCCGAGGTGGCGCCCCGGTTGACCACCACATCGTTCATGGCGGTTGCGCTGAACACGCAATGGTTGTCCCGAATCACCTTGGCCTGCATCATCCAGCGCCGGTCTTCTTCGAACTCCCCGCGCAGCATGGGCATCAAGGTGCTTTGGTAGCTTTCGAAACCGATGTCGGTGATAAAGCCCAGTCGACCCTGGTTGATTCCCACCACAGGCACGCTGAACTGGGCCAGCAGGCGTCCGATGCCCAGCATCGTGCCGTCGCCGCCGACCACCAGCGCCAGGTCGCAATGGGCGCCGATTCCTGCCGCATCAAGGGTTGGGTACTGGCCCATCCCTGTGTTGCGGGCTGTGTCCTCTTCAAGCGCAACATCGCAGCCCTGAGCGCCCAGGAACTGGGCGATGTCTTCCAGCGCTGAACGGGATCCGTGAGCTTGGTACTTTCCGATCAGCGCAACATGGCGAAACTGCGATTTCATCGTTAAATTACATCACAACCTGCCGGCCAAGCTTCGTAGAATGACCCCATGCTTGATGGTCGTGCCCGTTTGTTACTCAAAGCGCTGGTCGAGCGCTACATTGCCGACGGTCAGCCGGTCGGTTCGCGTACGCTGTCCAAGGCTTCGGGACTGGAATTGTCCCCGGCCACGATCCGCAATGTGATGAGCGATCTCGAAGACATGGGCCTGATCGTCAGCCCGCACACCTCGGCGGGACGCATTCCCACGGCGCGGGGCTACCGGCTGTTTGTCGACACCATGCTGACCACCCAGCGCGACCCTTTTTCGGTGGCTGGCCAGATGGCCCGGATTGCGCCAGACCAGCCGCTCAAGGTCATCAGCAACGCGGCCCACATGCTGTCAAACCTGTCGCAATTTGTTGGCGTGGTGATGGCGCCGCGCCGCACATCGGTTTTTCGGCACATCGAGTTCTTGCGGCTTTCTGAAAAGCGATTTCTGGTGATCATCGTGTCGCCTGACGGGGATGTGCAAAACCGCGTGATTTTTACCGAAGCCGACTATACGCAGTCGCAACTGATCGAGGCCTCGAACTTCCTCAACACGCACTATGCCGGCATGGCGATCGAAGAAGTCAGGGAGCGCCTGAAGAACGAAGCCGAGGCGCTGCGCAGCGAGATAGCCGCGTTGATGCAGGAAGCTGTACTTGTCAGTTCAGAAGCTATCGAGTCGCGTGACGAGGTGGTTGTCTCGGGCGAGCGTAACTTGTTGGCGGTAAGCGACTTTTCCAGCGACATGGGCAACCTCCGAAAGCTGTTTGACTTGTTTGAAGAAAAAGCCCAACTGATGCGCCTTCTCGATGTGTCCAGCCGGGCCGAGGGCGTCAGAATCTACATCGGCGGTGAAAGCCAGGTGATTCCCTACCAGGAACTGTCGGTAGTAACCGCACCTTATGAAGTCGACGGCAAGGTCGTGGGCACATTGGGCGTGATCGGCCCAATGCGGATGCCCTACGAAAAGATGATTCAGATCGTCGACATCACGTCCAAACTTGTCAGCACCGCCCTAAGCCATAGCAAATAGTGCACATACAATTGAGCTTGGTCAGGGGCGTTAGCTCAGTTGGTTAGAGCAGAGGACTCATAATCCTTTGG
>JACMQR010000087.1 GCA_014376885.1 Polaromonas sp. | reverse complement strand
GGCACATCAGGAAGCTAGCCAACCAGCAAGCTCCAGGGCGTTTTTTGCCAGTCCAGCACTTCTTCCTGGAGCAGGTAGGCGGACTGCGGAAAGGCTTCGGCCCAGCCGGGCCGGCAGGTCAGCCAGAAGCGCCGGCCCGGCTCGGCTTCCCATTTAAGCTGCATGCCCTTGAGATCCGGGTCGCGCCGGGCATGGCACAAAATGACCGCCAGGCGCAGACACAAGAGCTGCTGGACAAACAGCCGATCATCGAAATCGGCCTCCAGCTTGCGTAGTTTCCCCCGGTGGCCAAGCACCAGCTGGCTCAGGCGGTGCATCTCGTGCACCGCAAAGCCAGGGGCGTCCGCATTGTCTAAAATATACGCTCCATGCCGGTGGTAGGAGCTGTGCGAAATCTGGCTGCCGATCTCATGCAGCCGTGCGGCCCAGTCCAGCTTGCGCTTCAAGGCATTTGACTCGGCCATGGAAAGGGCTGCGCCAGCCATCAAAAACAACTGCTGGGCCACTTTGCTGACCCGTTCGGCCTGCGCCGTGTCGATGCTGAAATTGTGGGCCAGGCGCTGCACGCTGGTGGCGCGCAGATCCGTCAGGTCTTCCTCCCGGTCCACCAGGTCATACAGCACGCCGTGGCGCAGCGCGCCCTGCGCGGCGCGCATTTCGGTGATGTCCAGAAGGCTGAACACCGCCCGCAGAACGCTCAGGCCGCCGCCAATCACCGCCCGGCGGTCTTCCTTCATGCCGTCGATCTTGAGCCGGTCGGCGCTTTGCGCCTTGATCAGGCGGTCCAGCAGCCAGTCCAGGCCCTCGCGGTTGACCACACCGGCCGGCCAGCCGGCGGCGGTCAGCGCGTCGCCGACCGCGCCGATGGTGCCCGACGAGCCATAGGCCGCATCCCAGGTGTCGGGCCGGTAGATGGTCACGGCTTCGTCGAACACCGCCTTGGCGGCAATCTCGGCAATCTCGAAGGCGCGCGCGCTGAACTGGCCGTCGGGAAAGTAGCGCATCGACCAGGCCACGCTGCCCACGCGGTAAGACTCGAGCATGCGCGCCTGCAGTCCCTGGCCGAGGATCATTTCGGTCGACCGCCCGCCGATGTCTACCACCAGGCGCCGCTCGTCGGACTGCGGCAGCGAATGCGCCACGCCCTGGTAGATGAGCCGGGCTTCCTCGCGGCCGGCAATCACATCGATCGGAAACCCCAGCAGCTTGTGGCCCGGCTTGATGAACTCCTCGCGGTTGAGCGCTTCGCGCAGCGTCTGGGTGGCCACCGCCCGGACGCGCTCTTTTTTAAAGCCGGCCAGACGCTCGCCAAACCGGGCCAGGCAGTCCCAGCCGCGCTGCATCGCGTCTTGCGACAAGTTGCGCTCGGCGTCCAGGCCGTTGCCCTGGCGCACGGTTTCCTTGAGGTATTCGATCCGGTGGATGCGGCCGTGGTCGAAGCGGCCAATTTCAAGCCGAAAGCTGTTCGAGCCCAAGTCCACGGCGGCTAGCAATGTTCCGTTTTGCATGTCTGGTTCTGTGTTGTGGCGGCCAGCATAGCATCGCCCGGGTTCGCGATGCAGCAGCGTCATGGCTCAGCCAATCAGCCGCCCATCGGACGCCATCATGCTTTGCGTCACGAAGGCGCTGCTGCGCCGGCCAGCGTTGTAGCTGACTTGAAAGCCGCCAATGTCCAGGTTCGCTCGGCGTTGAAAGCCGGCCAGCGCGCTTTGGCGCGTCAACGGCCCGTCAACTTGGTTGAGCACTTCAAAAGTGTAGCGTGCTGCAATAAAGCCAGCCAGGCTGTGGGCCGTTGGCGGCTCGTCGAACAGGCGGGCCAAGGTGTCGCGGTATTGCCGCACGACGGGCAGGCTGGCCGTGACCATCGGCACCGGCTGGGTGGCAATGACCGGGGTGTTGCGCGCTGCACCCATCTGCATCAGCGTTTGCAGGTTGACATCGGCCAGGGCAACGATGTAGCGCTGG
Source organism: Polaromonas sp. (assembly GCA_014376885.1). GTDB lineage: Bacteria > Pseudomonadota > Gammaproteobacteria > Burkholderiales > Burkholderiaceae_C > Polaromonas. The sequence continues at coordinate 9,399 of JACMQR010000087.1, read as the reverse complement.
CGCGTTTGCTTTTCCAGACCCTGGGTAAACTGGGCCAGCTCTGGCGTGCCGCCGACAAACAGCAAGATGGCCGGCGTGTCGGGTGTCAGTTTCTGGCCAAGCAAGCGCAGGTCGCCGGCGCTTTGAAAGGATTTCAGCTGGAGCTTCATTCCGGCGGCGATGCGTTCGACTTCCAGGTGGTAGGCGGCGTGTTCCCGTTGACTGGCATACACCGCACCCAGGGTTGTCGTGCCCATGGCCGCTAGGTTCTTCAGCGCATGCCCGATTTGTTCCTGGCGCGCTGCAAAGACGGGGAAGGTCTGCTGATCGACTTCAAAGGTGGAGTTCTGCAGCCATGGCGCGGCATGGGCCATGCTCAAACCCATCTGGGCCGACAGGCCGGCGATCTGGCTGGCCAGCTGGTCGCCAACGCTGCCCGACAGCGCGATGCAGGCGGAATTGTTCATGGCTTCGGCCAGAGCGGCGCGCACGCTGGCCGGCGTGCCGTCTGTTTCCAGCGCGAGATGCCCAACCTGCCGGCCGCGAATGCCGCCCCTCGCGTTGATGTCCTGCCAGGCGGCCCGCGAGCCAATCAGAAAATCTTTCGACACATCTTGCTGGCTGTCGGAAAAGTCCACCAGCTGAGCGATCACCGCGCTGCGAACGGACGCGGCGGGCTTGCCGGGTTGCGACCAGGCAGGCGCTGCTGCGGCGGCAGCCGCCAAACTGGCGCGCTTTAACCAGTCGCGGCGGCTCAGGAATGTGCGGACAGTTGCCATGGAGTTGTTTTCGATGAACAGGGTTGGAGCACGATTAGCTATCGAATAGATAGCTGTAATGTGCCGTGCAGTTTGCGCATCAGGCGCAAACGGCTAAAAAAAAGGAAATTGGCCGACGCCGGCGGGGCAAACCCCCGACCTGCGCCCAGCGGGCAGTCGCCAAGCGCCTGCTTTAAATCAACGGCGAAGGACGCGTCGCTGCGCCCAGGCAGCTTGGCCTTCAAAGGGTCGCGCAGGGCATGAATTGCCAGCCGGCGCGATGCCGGCGGACGCGCCTGCCTGACAGGCGCTGGGTCAGCGGCTGGCCGGCGGCATCAGCACGCTATCGACTATGTGCACGACCCCATTGGTGGCGGATATGTCCGGAATTTGCACCAGCGCGTCCTCGACCGTCACAAAGTCGCCGGCCCGGGACAGTGCCAGGCTTGCGCCGTTGACAGTTTTGCTGCTGCTGTTTTTCACATCGCTGGCCATCACCTTGCCGGGCAGCAGATGGTAGGTCAGCACGGCCTTGAGCTTGGCCGGGTCGTTTGCCAAGGCCTGCAGGGTGGCCGCCGGCACCTTGGAAAATGCATCGTTGGTGGGCGCGAAGACGGTGAACGGGCCCGTGCCCTTGAGCGTGTCGGTCAGCCCGGCCTTGGCAACCAGGCCGTTCAGGGTTGACAGCTGGGGCTGCGCTGCCAGGGTGTCTGCGACTGAAACTGGGCGCGGACTGGTTGCGCAGCCGGCAAGCAGGGCCAAGACGGTGAGGGCATATAAGAAGTGGCGCTTGGGCATAGGTTTTCTCCGGTAGTCGGGCGGTCAGGCTTGAAAAACACGAGCATAGGAATGTTTGGTGACTGTTTTGTGACGATTATTTGACGGTTTCATGACACTTTACGGGGGCTGGCGAGCAGTCAAGCGTGTCAAGCACGCGGGCAATTTGTCACAGTTTTGTCACATAAGGCTTCTAAAGTCGGGCCACCTTATTTATCAACCGCAAAGGTGTTCTGATGAAATCAATTTTCAACGTTTCGGTGTCCTTGAGCCTGGGCGCCGGCCTGCTGGCTTTGTCAACGCTGTCGGCCGCCCAGGATGTGACGGGTGCCGGCGCCAGTTTTCCGGCCCCGCTCTATTCGAAATGGGCCGCTGACTACAACAAGGCCACTGGCGTGAAGATCAACTACCAGTCGGTGGGCTCGGGCGCCGGGTTGCGCCAGATTGAAGCCAAGACGGTGGATTTCGGAGCCTCCGATGCACCTCTGAAGGACGACGAGCTGGCCAAAAAAGGCCTGATGCAGTTTCCCACCGTGATTGGCGGCGTGGTGCCGGTTGTCAACATCAAGGGCATCGCCTCGGGCCAGCTCAAGCTGAGCGGTCAGGTGCTGGGCGACATCTACCTGGGCAAGATCACCAAATGGACAGACCCGGCCATCAAGGCGCTGAACCCTGCGCTGGCTTTGCCCGATGCAGCAATTGCCCCGGTGCGCCGCGCCGATGGTTCAGGCACCAGCTTTATATTCACCAACTACCTGAGCAAGGCCAACGCCGAGTGGAAGTCAAAAGTGGGCGAGGGCACGGCGGTCAACTGGCCAGTGGGCGCCGGCGGCAAGGGCAATGAAGGCGTGGCGGCCTTCGTCAGCCGCCTGCCGAACTCGATCGGCTATGTCGAGTACGCCTATGTCAAGCAAAACAAGATGACCTTTGCCCAGCTTAAAAATACGGCGGGCACCTTTGTTTCGCCGGACGACAGCGCCTTCAAGGCCGCTGCCGCGGGTGCCGACTGGGCCAAGAGCTTCTACCAGATCCTGACCGACCAGCCCGGCAAAGACGCCTGGCCGATCACGGGAGCGACCTTCATCCTGATGCAAAAAGTCCAGGACAAGCCGGCGCAAGCGGCCGCGTCGCTGAAGTTCTTTGAATGGGCATACAAAAACGGCGACAAGACCGCTGATGACCTGGACTATGTACCAATGCCGGCGGCTGTCAAAAGTATCATCGAAAAGTCATGGGCCGAGATAAAGGACGCAGGCGGCAAAGCCGTCGCCTACAGGTAATCCGGCATCCACGGCTGTCGCATCACAGTTTTCCACCACAGAGGCTTATTTCGTGTCATCTACACTGCCGGCAGGCCGGACCGCTTTTGACCCTCCGGCAAAAGCCAACCACCGCGCCATGACCAATCCACCGCCTGTGAAACCTGTAAAGCGCAGCCCCTTGCCCGACAAACTTTTCGGCTGGGTGGCGCTGAGCGCGGCGCTGCTCACGCTGGGGCTGCTGTTTGGCATCCTGGCGTCGCTGGTCGTCGGTGCCTGGCCGGCGATCAGCAAGTACGGCCTGAGCTTTCTGACGAACAGCGTCTGGGACCCGGTGAAAAACGAGTACGGGGGCCTGGTGATGATCTACGGCACGCTGGCCACGTCGTTCATTGCGCTGCTGATCGCCGTGCCGGTGAGCTTTGGCATTGCCCTTTTCCTGACCGAGCTTTCGCCCGCCTGGCTCAAGCGGCCGCTGGGCACGGCCATCGAGCTGCTGGCAGCGGTACCGTCGATCGTCTACGGCATGTGGGGCCTGCTGGTGTTCGGCCCGATCCTGGCCACCTATGTGCAGCAGCCGCTGCAGACCACGTTCAGCGACGTGCCGTACCTGGGGGCCTTGTTTTCCGGGCCGCCGGTGGGCATCGGCATCTTGTCGGCCGGCATCATCCTGGCGATCATGATCATCCCGTTCATCGCTGCCGTGATGCGCGACGTTTTTGAGGTCACGCCGGTGCTGCTCAAGGAGTCGGCCTACGGCCTGGGCTCGACCACCTGGGAGGTGGTCTACAAGGTCGTGCTGCCCTACACCAAGTCCGGCGTCATGGGCGGCATCATGCTCGGGCTGGGCCGCGCGCTGGGCGAAACCATGGCGGTGACGTTTGTCATCGGCAACTTCAACCAGCTCGATTCGCTGAGTTTGTTCCAGGCCGCCAACAGCATCACCTCGGCCCTGGCCAACGAATTTGCCGAGGCTGGCGAAGGCTTGCACCAGGCGTCACTGATCTATCTCGGCCTGGTGCTGTTTTTCATCACCTTTGTGGTGCTGTCGCTGTCCAAGGTGATGCTGTCGCAGCTGCAGAAAAACGAAGGAGCCCGCACATGAGCGCGGCCATGCAAACCGCTGCGCAAGCCGCGCGGCTGGCCAAGTTTTCCCGGCGCAAGCAGGTCAACCGGGTGGCGCTGGTGCTGTCCCTGGCGGCCATGGTGTTTGGCCTGTTCTGGCTGTTCTGGATCCTGTGGGAAACCGTCCGGCTGGGCATTGGCGGCATTGCGCTGGCGACATTCACAGAAATGACGCCCGCGCCGAACGAGGAGGGCGGCATCGCCAACGCCATCTACGGCTCGTTCCTGATGGTCACGCTGGCCACCTTTGTCGGCACGCCGATCGGCATCATGGCCGGCATCTACCTGGCCGAGTACAACACCAAAGGGCCGCTGGCGTCATTGACCCGGTTCGTCAACGACATCTTGTTGTCGGCCCCGTCGATCGTGATCGGGCTGTTTGTCTATGCCATCGTGGTGGCCCGTTTCCAGTCCTTTTCGGGCTGGGCCGGCGTCATGGCGCTGGCCCTGATCGTCATTCCGGTGGTGATCCGCACCACTGAAAACATGCTCCAGCTGGTGCCGCCTGGCTTGCGGGAGGCAGCTTACGCACTGGGCGCGCCGAAATGGAAGGTGATTACCGGCATCACGCTCAGGGCGGCGCGCGCCGGGGTGGTGACCGGCATCTTGCTGGCCGTGGCGCGCATTGCCGGCGAAACCGCGCCGCTGCTGTTCACCGCGCTGAACAACCAGTTCTGGACCTCGAACCTGAACCAGCCGATGGCCAGCCTGCCGGTGACCATTTTCAAGTTTGCCATGAGCCCGTATGAAAACTGGCAAAGCCTGGCCTGGGCTGGCGTGTTCATCATCACGATGGCCGTGCTGGGGTTGAATATCCTGGCGCGTGTGCTGACACGCAAAAAAGACTGAACAACCGGCAGGCGCCGGCCGGCTTTCCACCATACAAAAAAATGATGAACCCTCAAAACGCCATTCTCGAAAAATCGAAAATCTCGGTCAGCAAGCTCGATTTTTATTACGGCAAGTTCCACGCCCTGAAAAATATCAACCTGGAAATTCCCGAGCACAAGGTCACCGCCTTCATCGGGCCTTCGGGCTGCGGCAAGTCGACCCTGCTGCGCATCTTCAACCGCATGTATGCGCTGTATCCCGAGCAGCGCGCGCAAGGCCAGGTGCTGCTCGACGGCGTCGACCTGCTGACCTCCAAGGAAGACGTCGCCCTGTTGCGGGCCAAGGTCGGCATGGTGTTTCAAAAACCGACGCCGTTCCCGATGTCGATCTACGACAATATCGCATTTGGCGTCAAATTGTTTGAAAGCCTCAACTCGTCCGACATGGACGAGCGGGTCGAATGGGCCTTGCGCAAGGCCGCCTTGTGGGGGGAAGTCAAGGACAAGCTCAACCAAAACGGCTCGAGCCTGTCCGGTGGCCAGCAGCAGCGCCTGTGCATTGCCCGGGGCATTGCGATCAAGCCCGAGGTGTTGCTGCTTGACGAGCCGTGTTCAGCGCTCGACCCGATTTCCACCGCCAAGGTGGAAGACCTTATTGCCGAGCTGAAAAACGACTACACCGTGGTCATCGTGACCCACAATATGCAGCAGGCGGCGCGTTGCAGCGACTACACCGCCTACATGTACCTGGGCGATCTGGTCGAGTTCGGCGCAACCGAAGACATCTTCTTCAAGCCCAAGCGCAAGGAAACCGAAGACTACATTACCGGCCGTTTCGGCTGACCACGAGACAAGGAGCGCACACCATGCCCGACAAACATCTTTCTGCCCAGTTCGACAGCGAACTCAACACGGTTTCGTCCCGCGTGATGGAACTCGGCGGGCTGGTCGAGTCCCAGCTGCGGCTGGCCATCTATGCGCTGTCGCAGTACAGCGCCGAAAGCGCCAACCAGGTCATTGAAACGGAGCTTCGCGTCAATGCCATGGAGCTCGACATCGACCGCGAGCTGTCGTCCATCATCGCGCGGCGCCAGCCCACGGCGCGCGATTTGCGCCTGCTGATCGCTATTTCCAAGACCACCGCCAACCTGGAGCGGGCCGGCGACGAGGCCGCAAAAATCGCCCGCATGGTCAAGTCGATCATGCACAGCGGTGCATCGCGCTCGTTGCCGACATCCGACCTGCGGGTGGCCGCTGACCTGGCCTCTGGCCTGCTGCGCAAGGCGCTTGACGCCTTTGCCCGGCTCGACACGGCGGCGTCCCTGTCGATCTTGAAAGAAGACGACCAGATCGACTGTGAGTTCGACGGCTTTGTGCGCAAGCTGATCACCTACATGATGGAAGATCCGCGAACGATTTCGGCCAGCCTGGACCTGCTGTTTGTGGCCAAGGCCATCGAGCGCGTCGGCGACCATGCCAAAAACATTGCCGAATGCATCATCTACATCGTCAAGGGAACCGATGTCAGGCACAGCCCGATGGACCAGATCGAGTCGGCCCTCAAGTCATGACATCATGAAACCATTGCCCCGGGTGCTGATTGTCGAAGACGAACCCGCCATTGCCGAACTGATCCAGATCAACCTGCGGCACGGCGGCTTTACGCCGGTGGTCGCGTATGACAGCATCGCGGCCCAGCGCGAGCTCGATGCGATGCTGCCTGATGTGATTTTGCTCGACTGGATGCTGCCGGGCCAAAGCGGCCTGAGCCTGGCGCGCCACTGGCGCAAGCAGGACCGGACCCGAAGCATCCCGATCCTGATGTTGACCGCCCGGGGCGACGAGTCCGACAAGGTTGCCGGACTGGATGCCGGCGCGGACGACTACATCACCAAGCCTTTTTCGACCCAGGAGCTGCTGGCCCGCATCCGCGCCGTGCTGCGCCGCCGGGCACCGGAGTCGGCGGGCGACAGCGTGACGGTGGGCGCCTTGACACTCGATGCCGCCACCCACCGGATCGCTTATGAAAGCCGCGAACTCAAGCTGGGGCCGACGGAGTTCAAGCTGATGCACCACCTGATGCGGCATCCGGAGCGGGTGCACAGCCGAAGCAGCCTGCTCGACAAGGTGTGGGGCGACCATGTGTTCATCGAAGAGCGCACGGTCGATGTGCATGTCAAGCGGCTGCGCGAAGCCCTTGGCGCGGCCGGCCCGATGGTCGAGACGGTTCGCGGGGCCGGCTACCGGCTGACGGCCGTCATGGCCAAAAGCCCCGCCGGCGCGGCATCGCCGGAGTCATGATCCGGCGCTGGATTGCTTTTCTGGCTTGTGGTGTGGCCGGTGGTGCTGCCGGCTGGTGGCTCGCGTCCCGAGAAGGCCTGGCCTGGGGCTTGCTGCTTGGTGCGGCCGCCTGGCAGTTGATTGACAGCTGGTACGCGCGGCGCATGCTCGCCTGGCTGCGGTCGGAGCAAAGCAACGAAACACCGCTGCTGATGGCCGGCGCCCAGCCCAGCCTGCCCGGCGTGTGGGGCGAGGCGGCCGACCGCATTCGCCGCTTGCTGAAAAACAGCCATCAGCAGTACAGCGAAAGCCAGGCGCGCCTGGACGAGTTTTTGGCTGCCTTGCAGGCGTCACCGAGCGGCGTGGTCTTGCTGGACGACGAAGGGCGCATTGAATGGTGCAATCAGACCGCCGCCCAGCATTTCGGCTTTGATGCCCGGCGCGACCTGCAGCAGCACATCGCCAACCTGGTGCGCGACCCGGTGTTCAATGCCTACATGACAGCGGCCAGTTTTTTGCACGAGGTGGTTATTTTGGGAAGCTCCAGCACGCCGGCGCGGCCTGTCCGGCTGTCCGTGCATGTCCACCGCTACCGCAAGGACAGAAAGCTTTTGCTGTCGCGAGACATCACCGCGCTGGAGCAGGCCGAGGTCATGCGCCGCGACTTTGTGGCCAATGTCTCGCATGAAATCCGCACGCCGCTGACGGTGGTGTCGGGCTTTATCGAAACGCTGCAGACCCTGCCGCTGAAAAAGCCTGAGCGCGACCGCTACCTGGCACTGATGGGGTTGCAGTCGCAGCGCATGCAAACCCTGGTGGACGACCTGCTGACCCTGTCACGGCTGGAAGGCAGCCCACTGCCCGGTGCCCATGAGTGGACCGCGACTGCCTCGATGTTTGCCCAGTGCGAGCAGGAAGCCCGCGCCTTGTCCAGCGTGATTGCGGCCCAGGGCCATGAGCTGACCTTTGAAACCGGACCGGCCTGCGAGATTGCCGGCCTGCGGCGCGAACTGTGCAGCGCCCTGTCGAATTTGGTGAACAATGCCGTGCGCTACACGCCCGGCGGCGGTTTGATCGAGATTTACTGGACGATGCTGGCCGATGGGCGCGGTATGTTTTGTGTCCGGGATTCCGGCCCCGGCATTGCGGCCGAGCACCTGCCCCGCCTGACCGAGCGGTTTTACCGGGTCGACCGCAGCCGTTCGCGGGAAACCGGCGGCACCGGCCTGGGCCTGGCCATCGTCAAGCATGTCGCCCAGCGCCATGGCGCCGAGCTGCGGATTGAAAGCCAGTTGGGAAAAGGATCGTGCTTTTGTATTATTTTTCCGGCCGGCCGGGTGCGGCGGCAAACTCAGCCGGCTTGAGGACCGCTGGCCTGGACTGGTCGCTTGCGCCCAACGGCCTGCAGCAGCAGGCCAAGCAGGCAGGCCGCCACCAGGCCGATGGCCACCGTGCTGGCAAGCCAGAAACTGCTTGCCGACTGGCTTGCGGCGTGCCCGGCAAGGCCGACATAGGCCAGCCGATAGCCGCCATACAAACCAAGTCCCCACAGCAGCACCCCGTACACGATCAGCGGCGCCAGCGCGATGCGGTAGCAGCGCAGCAAAAAAGCGCACAGCGCCTGCAGGGCGTCGGCGACATGGTAAAAAGCCACCCACACCAGCAGCGCCGAAGCCATTGCCACGACATCCGGCGTGGCCGAGTACCAGGTAGACAAAACCTGACGTGATATCAAAATAATAGCTAGAAACCCAACAGACACAAGCACACAAAGCTTTAACGCCATAAAAACCACCTGCCTGGCCTGGTCTGGCTGTCCGGCGCCCAGCCAGTACGACACCCGGGCGCTGCTGGCCACGGCCAGCGACAGCGGCATCATGTACAGCACTGTCGCCACGCTGGCGGCGATCTGGTGGCTGGCCGATGCCGCGGTGCCCAGCCGCGCAATAAACAGCGCCATCAGGGTAAACGAAGTAATTTCCACCAGATAGGCCAGCCCGCCCGGCAGGCCCAATCGCAAAAAGCTGCCGATCTGCCGCCAGTCAGGCCGCTCCATGGCTTGCCAGACCCGCAAAGGCTGGTAGATGGCCTGGGTGCGCAGCATGGTTACCGCGAGGATCAGCAGCGCATAGTTCACCACCAGCGTTGCCCAGGCGCAGCCGACAGCGCCCATGGCCTCGACGCCCGCCCCGCCGAACACCCACCAAAGCGACAAAGGAATCTTGAGCGCCAGCGCCGCCAGCTGCAGCCAGGTCACCAGGCGCGGCTTGCCAAGGGACTGGTTGAAGGTGGCGTAGAGCTTGAACAGCAGTGAAGGCGCCAGCGCAAAGGCCAGCACCCCAAGGTAGCGCCGGACGTCGCCCTGCATGGCGTCGGGCACCTGCGCCCAGC
>JACMQR010000086.1 GCA_014376885.1 Polaromonas sp. | reverse complement strand
GTGGGGAAGGAAGCCGGATTCGTATCCGCATCCGGACCCGATTTACTTTTCCCACCCCTTCTGTCTGCGCTGAGGAGCGCAAGGCCAGCCGGATCAGGGCCGCGCGCTGTTTGAGCCGCAGGCGAGTTTGCGCGGACCCCGGCTGGACTGAGCACCGCAGGGTGCCCGTAGCGAAGCGAAGGGTCGCAGACAGCAGGGTCGCCTTTTCTTTGGTGACTTTCTTTTGGCGAAGCAAAAGAAAGTTACTTGCCGCCGGGCAACCCCCGGCCAGCAAATCCAAGCAGAGCCAACCAAGCTATGAATTCAATAGCTACCCGCGCAAGCAGGCTATGCGCAAGAACAGCAAAAAGCTGAAAAATTCAATCCACCCGCGCCCCGGACGCCTTCACCACTTTTTCGTACTTCGCCCGTTCGCTTTTCATGAAAGAGGCAAACTGCTCAGGCGAGCTGGCGACGGGTTCGGCCATCAGCGCGGCAAAGCGCGCCTGGTTGTCCGGTGCATTCAAGGCGGCGACGAACGCCTGGTTCAGCCTGGCGACGACATCGCGCGGCGTGGCCGCTGGCGCCACCAGGCCCCACCAGGTGTCGATTTCAAAACCCTTCAGCGTTTCGGCCACGGCCGGCACATCGGGCAGGAACGGACTGCGCCGGGCGGTGGTCACGGCCAGCGCTTTCAGCTTGCCGGCCTTGATGTTGGCGGACGCGGTCGCCAGGTTGTCGAAATTGAAGTCGACCTGGCCGCTGAGCAGCGCCAGCTGCGCCGGACTGCCGCCGTTGTACGGAATGTGCAGCGCGAAAATCCCGGCCTGCGCCTTGAACAGCTCGCCAGCCAGGTGGCCCGCGCTGCCGTTGCCGCCGCTGGCGTAGTTGAGCCTGGCCGGGTTCGCCTTGGCATAGCGGACCAGGTCGGCCAGGGTGGCGATGTTCAGGCGGCGCGCCGTGTCGGCATTCATCACCAGCACATTGGGCACCCGCGCCATCTGCGTGATGGCGGCAAAGTCGCTGGCCGCGTCATACGGCATCCGGCTGTACAGCCATGGGTTGATGGCATGCGTGGCGACGGCCGAGATGCCGATGGTCAGTCCGTCGGGCGCGGCCTTGGCGGTGGCGTCGGCACCGATGTTGCCGCCGGCGCCGGGCCGGTTCTCAACGATCACCGTGCCGAGCGCGCCTTTCACGCTCTCGGCCATCATCCGGGCGGTCACGTCGATCGGGCCGCCGGCCGCATACGGAACGATCAGGCGCATGACCCGGGCCGGCGCCAGGGCGGCCGATTGGGCCAGTGCGCCGGCTGGCATGGCAGCCGCCAGCGCGGCGCCCAGGGTCAGCGCGCCGGTGGCCGCCAGAGCCCGGCAGCGCTGCAGGCCGCGGGCGATTCCCCCAGGGGATTTCATGCCCGGTTTTTGGCCGAAAGTGCTTTTGGCGCTTGACGCGTATGAATCGTTTGCTCTCATTTTAGAGAATGGTGGCGGGCGTCTTTTCGGCCTTGTCGGCTTCGGAGGTGAAGGCGTCGGCAAAGAATTCCTCGTCCGGCAGGCCGGCCAGGGCGCTGAAGTCGCGTTTGGCCGACTCGACGACGATCGGCGCGCCGCAGGCATACACCTGATGGCGCGACAGGTCGGGGAAATCCTGCAGCACCGCCTGGTGCACAAAGCCGGTCCGGCCAGTCCACCCGTCGTCGGGCAGGGCGTTCGAGACGACCGGTACAAAGCGAAGAAGCGGCATTTCCGCCACCTTGGCAAGCACCCAGTCGGTCATGTACAGGTCGGCCGGCCGGCGGCCGCCCCAGTAGAGCACCGCCGGGCGCTGCAGGTTCTTGAACTGCATCTGCTCGATCAGCGCCTTGATGGGCGCAAAGCCGGTGCCCGACGCCAGCAGCACCAGGGGCTTGGCGCTGTCCTCGCGCAGGAAAAAGCTGCCGTAGGGCCCCTCGATGCGCACGATTTCCTTTTCCTTCATGCCGGCAAACACATGGTCGGTGAACTTGCCCCCGGGCATATGGCGGATGTGGATTTCCATGCCCGGCTTGTCGAGCTGGGTGAAGGGCGCATTGGCCATCGAATAGGCCCGCCGCTCGCCGTCACGCAGCAAAAACTCCACATACTGGCCGGCGTGGTATTTCAGCACGTCGCTGGCCGGCAGCTGCAGGCGCAGCACCATGACATCGCTGGCCAGGCGCTCCAGGCTGGTCACCCGGGCCGGCATCTTGCGCACCGGAAAGGCGCTTTCGTCAGTCACCTGGCGCGACTCCAGCCGCACATCGGACTCGGCGGCGGCGCAGCAGGTCAGGATAAAGCCGCTGGCTTCTTCCTCCAGCGACAGGGCTTTGAGCTGGTGGGGGCCGTGCGTGACCCGGCCTTCGAGCAGCTTGCACTTGCACGAGCCGCAGGCACCGTCCTTGCAGCCGTAGGGCAGGCCGATGCCCTGGCGGATCGCCGCGGCCAGCAGGTGTTCGCCGTCGTTGGCGCTAAAGCTGCGGCCGCTGGGCAGCACGCTCACGTTAAAACTCATAGTCGGTATCCTCGGGGGTTCGTCATTCGTTGGTTCTTCACCGGGCTGGTTGTCCAGCACTCCCCAATTTTGCCTTCAAACCTCACTCCCCTGGGCGCGCTGCCCGCCCGCTTTCGCCGCCAGCGCGTCCTGATCGTTGGCTGCGGCGATGTCGGCCTGCGCGTGGCCCGCCAACTGCCGTCCCGGCTTAGGGTCATTGCGCTCACCTCGTCGGCCGACCGGCTGCCTGAACTTCGCGCCGCGGCCATCGTGCCGCTGCTCGGCAACCTGGACCAGCCGTCCACGCTGCGCCGCCTGGCCGGACTGGCCACCCGCGTGGTGCACCTGGCGCCGCCGCCCAGCCACAACCCGAACTGGCGGGACGACCCGCGCACCGCGTCCCTGCTGCGCGCCCTGCGGCTGCGCGGTTGGCCGGAGGCGCTGGTGTATGGCGCGACCAGCGGCGTGTACGGTGACTGTGCCGGCGAGCGGGTCGATGAAACCTGGCGCCTGAGCCCGAACACACCGCGCTCGCAGCGCCGGGTGCATGCCGAAGGCCTGGTGCGGCTGTTCGGCCGGGCTACTGGTGCGCCGGTGCATCTGCTGCGCATCCCCGGCATTTACGCCACCGACCGCGACAGCGACACGCCGCGTGGCCGCTTGCTCAAGGGAACGCCGGTACTGCGCCGCGAAGACGACGTCTACACC
>JACMQR010000085.1 GCA_014376885.1 Polaromonas sp. | reverse complement strand
TGGATGCCCGCACCGTGCGACAGCGGCGCGACCACCAGAGAAGGCTGGTTTTCGGTCAATCCAGGCAGCAGGTCGGCCAGGTGGTTGGTGATGACGAAGGCCATCTGCCCATGCGTGAGCACCGCCGCTTTTGGCCGGCCGGTGGTGCCCGAGGTGAAAAAGAACCACACCGGATGCCGGGCCGTGACCTCGGCTGCCGGGAATGGCGGGCGGGCGGGTGCTGCGGCAAGGGATGCATACGCCGCCTCGTCGCACCGGAGCACCTGCCGCAATGCAGGCGCCTGCGCCTGGGCTGCGGCGGCATGGGCTTCGAAGGCCTGCTGGGTGAGCATGAGGCGAGCGCCGCTCGACGCAGCGATCCAGGCCACCTCGGGCGGCGTGAGCCGGCAGTTCACCGGCACCCAGACCGCCCCGAGTTTGAAGGCGGCCCAGGCCGACTCGAACAGCGGCAGGCCATTGGCCAGCTGCACCAAAATCCGGTCGCCGAACTTGATTCCCAGCGTCTGCAGGTGATAGGCCAGCGCATCGACGCGGCGGTTGATCTGCGCCCAGCTGTGGCGGTGCTCGCCATGGATCAGGCCGGCATGGCGGGGGTACTTGCGGGCGGTCTGCGTCAGCAGGTTGCCCAGGTTCATGACCTGCGCCAGGCCCTGCGGCATCTCGGGCAGGTCCAGCACCAGGGTCACGCCGAGCGCTCGAGAATGCTGGCGTAGTTGGCCACCGCCACGCCGCCCATATTGAAAACGCCGGCCAGCTTTGCCCCAGGCAGCTGCATGTCGCCGGCTTCATCCACCAGCTGCATCGCCGCCAGCACATGCTGGGACACGCCGGTGGCGCCTATCGGGTGGCCCTTGGCCTTGAGTCCGCCCGACAGGTTGATGGGCAGCCGCCCGCCGCGCAGCGTCTGGCCTTCGCGTATCACGGCCGGCCCCTGGCCTGGCTGGGCCAGGCCCATCGCCTCGACTTCGAGCAGTTCGGCAATCGTGAAGCAATCATGGGTCTCGACCAGCGACAGGTCGTCCAACATGCAGCCGGCCTCGGCAAAGGCGCGCTGCCAGGCCAGCTGGCAGCCCTCGAGCTTGAGGACATCGCGCCGCGACACCGGCAAATAATCGTTCAATGCCTGAGCGGCACGGAATTTCACCGCGCGCCGGAAGCGGCCATGCGCCAGCGCCCGCTCGCTGCACAGCACCAGCGCCGCCGCTCCATCGGAGATCAAGGAGCAGTCGGTCCGGCGGAGCGGGCCGGCCACGATCGGGTTCTTGTCGCTGACGGTGTTGCAAAACGCGAAGCCAAGATCGCGTCGGACATGGGCGTACGGATTGGCCAGCGCATTCAGGTGGTTTTTGGCCGAAATATGGGCCAGCGCATCGCTGGCGTCGCCATACCTGTCGAAGTACATCTGCGCAATGCCGGCAAAGACGCCGGCAAAACCGGTGGCGGAGGTTTCCTCCTTGACATAGGCGCACTGCAGCAGCACATCGCCGACCTGCGAGCTGGGCAGGCCATTCATCCGCTCGTAGCCCAGCACCAGCACCACGTCGGCCTGGCCGGAGCGAATCGCCTGGATACCGGTATAGATGGCGGCCGAACCCGTGGCACAGGCATTTTCGACCCGCAGTGCCGGCTTAAAGCGCAGGCCGGGCTGGGCATTGATGGCCAGCGACGAAGGAAAATCCTGGCCGACAAAGCCGCCGTTGAAGGTGCCGACCACCACCGCATCGACCTCGGTGCTGTCCAGACCGGCGTCTGCCAACGCCGCCGCTGCTGCATCGGCAATCAGCGTCTCGGGATCGAGCTGGTCGAACTTGCCGAACCTGGAATGCGACCAGCCCACCATGTGAACGCCAGAAAATATGCTTGCAGCCATACGGCCATCCTTGAGATTTAATATATGAACCATGCTCTGCGCTTTGTGCAGAGCTAATTTTTCAGGCTATGTTGTTTCGTAGAGGCAAAGAAAAACTGGGGAGAGTAAAGCACATCAAAAATTTTGCCGCAAGCGGTAGAAATACCAAGTAAAAGTTCACTATGTGGACGTATTATGGGCATTTCGCCAGCCTATTAAGCTGCATCCATCCATCCATCGGGGTCCAACGAATGCCGCAAACTTCGGCCGCGCCGGCCCTGCCC
>JACMQR010000084.1 GCA_014376885.1 Polaromonas sp. | reverse complement strand
GCGCTGGCTCTGCCTAGAATGTCCGACCTTTTCAGGAAAGACTTCACCCGATGCCTCAGGGAACCATCCGCATTCGCGGCGCGCGCCAGCACAACCTCAAAAATATCGACCTGGACATCCGCACCGGCGAAATGACGGTGGTCACCGGCCCCAGCGGCTCGGGCAAGTCCAGCCTGGTGTTCGATACGCTGTTTGCCGAAGGCCAGCGCCGCTATGTAGAGACCTTTTCGGCCTATGCGCGGCAGTTTTTGGACCGCATGGACAAGCCGGCGGTGGACAAGGTCGAGGGCGTGCCGCCAGCGATTGCCATCGACCAGACCAACCCGGTGCGCTCCTCGCGCTCGACCGTCGGCACCATGACCGAGCTGAACGACCATTTGAAGCTGCTCTATGCCCGGGCCGCGCAATTGTTCGACCGGCAGACCGCGCAGGCGGTGCGCCATGACTCGCCCGAATCGATCTATGCCGAGCTGATGGCGCGCACGCTGAAGAGCGATCCGCGCGTCGTGCTGACCTTTCCGGTCGAGCTGCCCGGCAATACCAGCGCCGACGAAGTCGCGCAGTGGCTGTCGGCCAGCGGCTTTACCCGCGTGCATGCCGAACGGGAAGTCAGCACGCCGGCCGGGCCGCACAAGCTGCTCGATGTCGTCGCCGACCGCTTTCGCCTGCACATCACCGAGAAGGTCCGGGCCATCGAGGCGATTGAAACAGCGCTCAAGCGCGGCGGTCGTCTGAATGTCTATGTTCTGAATGCCCAGGAAGGAGCCGCCGAGGAGATGCTGCGGTTTTCGACCGGCCTGCATTGTCCCGAGAGCAACCTGCGCTACACGGAACCCACGCCGTCGCTGTTCTCCTTCAATTCGGCGATGGGCGCCTGCGAGACCTGCAAGGGCTTTGGCCGGGTGATCGGCGTCGACCACGGGCTGGTGATCCCGAACGACAAGCTCACCCTGCGCGCCGGCGCGGTCAAGGTGATGCAGACTCCGGCCTGGAAGGAAGCCCATGACGACCTGATGCGCCATGCCGAGGCCGAGGGCATTCCGCGCGACACGCCCTGGTACAAGCTCGCGCCCGAGCAGCAAAGCTGGGTGATCAACGGCTCGCCGCACTGGAAGGGCAAGTGGAGCGCCCACTGGTTCGGCATCACGCGCTTTTTCGCCTACCTGGAAAGCAAGGCCTACAAGATGCACATCCGGGTGCTGCTGTCCAAGTACCGCAGCTACACCCCCTGCAGTACCTGCGGCGGCGCACGCCTGAAGCTCGAATCGCTGCAGTGGCGGCTGGGCAGCAAGGCGGCGGCCGATGCGGCCCTGCCGCCGGCCGAGCGCTTCATGCCGGTGGGCGTGCAGTGGACGCGCGACCAGCTCGAAGCCATGCCCGGTCTGTGCCTGCACGATCTGATGCGCCTGCCGATCGACCGGCTGCAAAAATTCTCGGGCAGCCTGTCGCAGGCAGCCGCCGGCATCGACGCTGAGCAAAAGGCGCTGAAATCGCTGTTCGAGGAAATCCAGACCCGGCTGAAATACCTCTGCGACGTCGGCATCGGCTACCTCACGCTCGACCGCCAGAGCCGCACGCTGTCGGGCGGCGAGGTGCAGCGCATCAACCTGACCACCGCGCTGGGCACATCGCTGGTCAACACGCTGTTCGTGCTCGATGAGCCATCCATCGGCCTGCACCCGCGCGACATGCACCGCATCACCCAGGCGATGCGCCGGCTGGTCGACGCCGGCAACACCTTGGTCGTCGTCGAGCATGACCCGGCGGTGATGCTGGCGGCCGACCGCATGATCGACATGGGGCCGGGGCCGGGCGAAAAGGGCGGCCAGATCGTGTTTGACGGCCTGCCCGACGAGGTCAAGCATGCCGACACCCTGACCGGCGCCTACCTGGGCGGGCGCAAGCAGGTCGGCATGGGTTTCAAGCGCGCGGTGACGGACAGCACGCCGCGCCTGATCCTCGAAGGCGCGCGCGACCACAACCTGAAGAACCTGACGGTCGAGTTCCCGTTGCAGCGCCTGGTCTGCGTCACCGGCGTCAGCGGCTCGGGAAAATCGACGCTGATGCAGGACATCGTTGCGCCCGCGCTGCTGCGCCAGTTTGGCAAGGCAACCGAAACGCCCGGCCTGCACGACCGCCTGATGGGTGCCGACCATTTAACCGATGTGGTGTTTGTTGACCAGTCGCCAATCGGCAAGACGGCGCGCTCGAACCCGGCCAGCTATGTCGGCGCCTGGGATGCGGTGCGCGAGCTGTTCGCCTTGTCGCCGCTGGCCCAGCAGCGCGGCTACACCGCCACGAAGTTCAGCTTCAACAACGGCGACGGCCGCTGTCCGACCTGCGGCGGCTCGGGCTTCGAGCATGTCGAGATGCAGTTTTTAAGCGATGTCTACCTGCGCTGCCCCGATTGCGACGGCCAGCGCTACCGGCCGGAGATTCTGGAGGTGACCATCGCCCGCCAGGCCATCGGCCAGCTCAGGCCCAGGCTGCTCAATGTGGCCGCGGTGCTTGACCTGACGGTCAGCGAGGCGGTGCAGCTGTTTGCCCAGGACCGGGAGGTCATGCGCGCCCTGCAGCCCATCGTCGATGTCGGGCTGGACTATGTGAAGCTCGGCCAGCCGGTGCCCACGCTGTCCGGCGGCGAGGCCCAGCGGCTCAAGCTGGCGGGCTTCCTGGCCGGCGCCAGCAAGTCGGCGGGCCAGCGCAAAACCATCACCGGCCAGACCTTGGCGTTCAAGCAGCCGAATCGCGGCACGCTGTTCTTGTTTGACGAGCCGACCACCGGCCTGCATTTCGACGACATTGCCAAGCTGATGCGCGCGCTCCGCCGGCTTTTGGAAGCCGGCCATTCGCTGATCGTCATCGAGCACAATTTAGACGTGATCCGCTCGGCCGACTGGCTGATCGACCTCGGCCCCGAAGGCGGCGAAGCCGGCGGCCTGCTGGTGGCCCAGGGGTCGCCCGAACTGGTGCGCGAGCACCCCACGTCGCACACCGCGCGGGCGCTGCGCGAGTACGAAGCGGTCATGAACCAGACGCACCAGGTCCAGGAGCAGCGGCCCCGGGCCTGGAAAACCCGGCCGGCGTTTTCCAACCTGATCCAGATCGTCAACGCCCGGGAAAACAACCTCAAAAGCCTGTCGGTCGACATTCCGCGCGGCAAGTTCAATGTCGTGACCGGCGTCAGCGGCTCGGGCAAATCGACGCTGGCCTTTGACATCCTGTTCAACGAAGGCCAGCGCCGCTACCTCGAATCGCTCAACGCCTATGCCCGCAGCATCGTGCAGCCGGCCGGCCGGCCCGAAGTCGATGCGGTGTACGGCATTCCGCCCACGGTGGCGATCGAGCAGCGGCTGTCGCGTGGCGGCCGCAAATCGACCGTCGGCACGACCACCGAGGTCTGGCACTTTTTGCGCCTGCTGTATGTCAAGCTCGGCATCCAGCATTGCGTGAAGGATGGCGCGGCGGTCATGCCGCAAAGCGTCGACGTGATTGCCGCACAGTTGCTGAAAAGCTACCGCGGCCAGCACATCGGCCTGCTCAGCCCCCTGGTGCTGAACCGCAAGGGCGTCTACACCGAACTGGCCGACTGGGCGCGGCCGCGCGGCTACACGCATCTGCGCGTCGATGGCGAGTTTTTGCCGACGACGAAGTTTCCGCGCATCGACCGCTTCAAGGAGCACACGGTCGAGCTGCCGATTGCCGATATCCACGTCACGCCTGACAACGAAGCCGCCTTGCGCGCCGCGCTGGCAACGGCGCTGGAGCACGGCAAGGGCGTGGTGCATGTG
>JACMQR010000083.1 GCA_014376885.1 Polaromonas sp. | reverse complement strand
TGCGCGATGGTGGACAAGATGGGCGCGGCATGCAGCGTGCCCTTGAGCTCGGGAATGTCATCGACATAGGTCGCGGCGCCCTGAACCTGGGCCCTAGCGCTTTCATGAAAGCGCGAGGCACCGGCCGCCTGCGGCACTGGCGGCGGGCTGACGGCGGCCGGCGACGGGTCGGCCATTTGGTCGGCATGGGCGTTGGCCGCCATCACGTCCGGGTCGGCGACTTCATCGCGGCTCAGGGAAATGTCCTTGTCCAGGGTCATGCTGAATCATCCAGCACGAACGATTCGAGGTTGATCTGCCGCAGGCCCTGGCTTTCCAGCCAGTAGCGCTCAAGCAGGTTGCCCAGCACCTCGGTGCGGTAGGCACCAGACGCCCGCATGTCGGAAATCGGCGCGAACTCGGCGCGCAGCACCGCCATGGCCTGCTGCACGGTGGCCAGCGTCCAGGGCCGGCCGGTCAGAAAGGCCTCGGTCTGGCTGGCGCGCACTGGCGTGGCCGCCACGCCGCCCGCGCCGATCGAGGCATGCGCCACGGCGCCATGCTCGATGTGCAGCTTGACGGCCAGGCAGACGGCGGAAATGTCATCGTCAAAGCGCTTGGAGATTTTGTAGGCTTTCAGCGTCTCGCCGGACGCCGCCTTGGGCACCTTGACAAACGCCAGCACCTCATCGGCGGCCATCACGTTTTGCCGGTAGCCGGTGTACAAATTTTCCAGCGGCAGCTCGCGCGAGCCGCGCTCGCTCATCAAGACCACCCGGGCGCCCAGCGCGATCAAGAGCGGCATCGAGTCGCCAATCGGCGAGCCGTTGGCGATGTTGCCGCCCAGCGTGCCCGAGTTGCGCACGGGCAGGCCGGCAAACCGGCTGGCGAAGGCGCGCAACTGCGGCCGGTCTGAGACCAGCGCGGCAAACGCATCGGCCAGCGTCACCGCCGCGCCGACCACCCAGTGGCCCGGCAGGTCGTCGATGCGGCCCAGCTCCGGCACCCGGGTGAGGTCGATGACGGCAGCGAACTGGCGGTGCTGCTTGGTCACCCACAAGCCGACATCGGTGCAGCCGGCCACCAGCTGTGCTGCCGGATCTGCCGAGCGCGCCTGCAGGAGTTCGGCCAGCGTGCGCGGCAGTTTATAAGCCGAATCGGCCTCTTGTGCAGGTGGGGTATTGGCTAGATGCTCTATTTTTAATAGCAAGCCGGCGGTGTCGAGCCGCACCGGCGGCAGGCTGCCCATCAGTTGCGCGGCGTCCAGAATCGGCCGGTAGCCGGTGCAGCGGCACAAATTGCCCGACAGCGCCTCGACCGCCAGCGCCCGGCTGACGGACTCGCCCCGGGCGACATGGTTGTGGTACATGCCAAACAGGCTCATCACAAAGCCCGGCGTGCAAAAGCCGCATTGCGACGCATGGCACTGCACCAGCGCTTCTTGCGCCGGATGCAGCCGGCCGTCTTCGCCCGCCAGGTCTTCAACCGTCCACAGCGCCATGCCGGCGATCGAATGGGCCAGGCGAATGCAGCTGTTGACAGCGCGCAAGCGCAGCGCGCCGCCGTCGATCTGGCCGAGCACCACCGTGCAGGCGCCGCAATCGCCCTCGGCGCAGCCTTCCTTGGTGCCGGTGCAGCCCAGCCCGTCCCGCAGCAGCTCCAGCAGGGTGCGATCGGGTGGTACATTGCCTACCTCGACCACTTCACCGCGCCGCACAAAGCGCAGGGTCTTGACAGCGGACGGCTCAAAAAAAGACATCAGGGTCATGGCAATCAGGTGGAAAAATTCAGACCAAAAGCGCAGGTCAGGGCTTCATGGTACCCGTCCCGCAGCGCGCGCGTCGGACCCTGCCGGCCGGTGAAGTCCGGCCCGGGCCGGCCCGGGCTTCAAGCTTGCCGCATGCCGGGCTAAACGGCAAAATGCGTCCACCCAAGGCGCAGCAACCGGCGGCTGCGCCGAAGCCATCCGACGTTGCCCCTTAAACTATCAAAAAAATAGCAATAAAACACCGCGCTGCCTGCACAAAGAGCAATAAAGCTTAAAAATAAAGCTTCCAATCGCCCCCTACCCATGACCGCTTTACATTCCACCTTGACCGACCGCAGCGCCGCCGCGCCGCCCCGCCTGCAGCTGGCCGGCATCAGCAAAAGCTACCCCGGCGTGGTTGCCAACAGCGCCATCGACCTGGCGGTGCTGCCCGGCCAGATCCATGCGGTGCTGGGCGAAAACGGCGCTGGCAAATCGACCCTGATGAAAATCATCTACGGCTCGGTCAAGCGCGACGCCGGCCGCATCGCCATGGACGGCCAGCCGGTGGCGGTGCGCAACCCGCAAGAAGCGCGGGCGCTGGGCATCAGCATGGTGTTCCAGCATTTCAGCCTGTTCGACACGCTCACCGTGGCCGAAAACGTCTGGCTGGGGCTGGACAAGCGCTCAAAGCTTGCCGACGTGTCCCGGCGCATCCTGGAGACCACCCGGGCCTATGGCCTGCAGCTCGACCCGGCGCGGCCGGTGCACAGCTTGAGCGTTGGCGAACGCCAGCGGGTCGAGATCGTGCGCGCGCTGCTGACCGGCCCGAAGCTTTTGATCCTGGACGAGCCGACCTCGGTGCTGACGCCCCAGGCGGTGGAGCATCTGTTTGTCACCCTGCGCCAGCTGGCACTGGAGGGCTGCAGCATTTTGTACATCAGCCACAAGCTCCACGAAATCCGGGCGCTGTGCAGCGCCTGCACCGTGCTGCGCGGCGGCCGCGTCACCGGCGAATGCGATCCCCGGCAGGAATCGAATGCGTCGCTCAGCCGCTTGATGATCGGCGCCGAGCCGCCAGCGCTGCAGCGCCGCAGCGTGAACGCCGGCGCGGTGGTGCTCGATGTGCAGCAGCTTGACCTGGCGCGGCACGACCAGTTCGGCGTCGACCTGAGCCAGGTGGCGCTGCAGGTGCGCGCCGGCGAGGTGGTCGGCATTGCCGGCGTGTCGGGCAATGGCCAGAAAGAACTGCTGGTGGCGCTGTCCGGGGAAGACACCCGGGCACCCGCCGACGCCATCACCGTCCAGGGCCAGCGCGCCGGCAAGCTTGGCCCGGCCGGGCGCCGCCGGCTTGGCCTGCATTTCGTGCCCGAGGACCGGCTGGGCCGCGGGGCGGTGCCGATGCTGCCCCTGGCGCGCAACCTGCTGCTCACCCGCCGGGATGCGGTCGGCGCTGCCGGCTGGGTTCGCAGCCGCCTGCTGCAGGCCCAGGCCAGGCGCGTCATCGACCGCTTTCAGGTCCGGTGCGGCGGTCCGCAGGCGCTGGCCCGGTCGCTGTCGGGCGGCAACCTGCAAAAATTCATCATGGGCCGCGAGATCGATGCCAAGCCGGCGCTGCTGATCGCCGCGCAGCCGACCTGGGGCGTCGATGTGGGCGCCGCCGCGCAAATTCGCGGCGAACTGCTCAGGCTGGCGGACGCCGGCTGCGCGGTGCTGGTGGTCAGCGAAGAGCTTGACGAGCTGTTTGAAATTTGCGACCGGCTGTATGTGATGGCCAGGGGCCAGCTGTCGCCGTCACTGCCGCGCGCCCAAGCCACGGTGGAGCAGGTCGGGCTGTGGATGAGCGGCTTGTGGGCGCCGGCCAGCGCCAGTGCCCCGGCCATCGACCTGGCAGGAGCACCGCATGCAGCTTGAAGTGCGGCCGCAGCCATCGCCGTTTTGGAGCTATGCCTCGCCCCTGCTGGCGCTGCTGCTCACCGTGGCCATTGGCGTCGCTTTGTTTCTGGCGCTGGGCAAGGACCCGGTCAAGGGCCTGCAGGTGTTTTTCTGGGAACCGGTCAAGTCGCCCTATGCCGTGGGCGAGCTGCTGGTCAAGGCCACGCCGCTCTTGATCATCGCGCTCGGGCTGGCGGTGTGCTTTCGCTCCAATGTCTGGAACATCGGCGCCGAAGGGCAGTTCGTCATCGGCGCTTTGGCCGCCGGGGGCGTGGCGCTGCTGGCCGACAAAGCCACCGGGCGCTGGATCGTCGTGGCCATTCTGGCCGCTGGCGTGCTCGGCGGCATGGCCTGGGCCGGCATCACCGCCTTTTTGCGCGACCGCTTCAACGCCAATGAAATCCTGGTCAGCCTGATGCTCGTCTATGTGGCCGACCTGACCCTCAGTTTCCTGGTGTTCGGCCCCTGGAAAGACCCGGCCGGCTACAACTTTCCGCAAACCCGGACCTTCGAAGCGGTGACGCAGATTCCGCGCCTGATGGCCGGCTCGCGCGTGACCATCGGCATCGTGCTGGCGCTGGCGGGCGTGGCGGCGCTGTGGCTGTACCTGTACCGCTCCTATGCCGGGTTCGCGCAGGAGGTCAGCGGCCAGGCGCCAGCGGCGGGCCGCTATGCCGGGTTTTCCTCGCGCCGCGCCCTGTGGGTGGCGCTGCTGGTGTCCGGCGGCGCCGCCGGGCTGGCCGGCGCGCTGGAGGTCGCCGGGCCGATCGGCCAGCTCACGCCATATGTGCCGGCGGGCTACGGCTTTGCCGCCATCATCGTCGCCTTTGTCGGCCGACTGCATCCGGTGGGCGTGGTCTTTTCGGCCCTCCTGATGAGCATGTTCTACATCGGCGGCGAGCTGGCCCAGTCGCGCCTGGGCCTGCCCAAGTCGATCACCGGCGTGTTCCAGGGCCTGCTGCTGTTCAATCTGCTGGCCTGCGACATCCTGATTGCCTACCGGATCAGGTTTTCCCGACCGGTTTCAACCCTTGCCCAGAAAGCCCGATGATGGATTCGACCGCCTTGCTGCTGGCCGCGACCTTGAGCGCCGGCACCGTGCTGGCGATTGCCTCGCTGGGCCTATTGATCAATGAAAAAGCCGGCATCGTCAACCTGGGTGCCGAGGGCATGATGCTGTGCGCGGCGATTGCCGGCTTTGCCGCCGTCATCCACACCGGCAACACCTGGCTTGGCTTTGCCGCCGGCATGGCAGCGGGCGCTGGCCTGGCCGCCGTGTTTGGCGCTTTGGTGATCTGGCTGGGCACCAACCAGTACGCCACCGGGCTGGCGCTGACCCTGTTCGGCAGCGGCTTTTCGGCCTTTGCCGGCATTGGCTATGTGCAGGAAAAGCTGCCCGAGCAGGCGCATTACCCGATTCCTTTTTTGTCCGACATCGCCTTCATCGGCCCGGCGCTGTTTCGCCAGCACCCGGTGGTCTACCTCGCCATGGCGCTGGCCGCTGCCCTGGCTTGGCTCTTGTACCGCAGCCGGGCCGGTCTGGTGCTGCGCGCGGTCGGCGAAAGCCCGGAGTCGGCGCATGCCCTGGGCTACCCGGTGCGGCGCATCCGCCTGGCTGCGGTGATGGCTGGCGGCGCCCTGTGCGGGCTGGCTGGCGCCTATGTCTCGCTGGTCTACACGCCGCTCTGGGTCGAGGGCATGATCGCCGGCAAGGGCTGGATCGCGCTGGCGCTGACGACGTTTGCCACCTGGCGCCCGGCCCGGGTCTTGCTTGGCGCCTACCTGTTCGGCGGCGTGACGATGCTGCAGTTCCATTTGCAGGGATTGGGCGTGAATGTGCCGCCCCAGCTGCTGTCGATGCTGCCTTACCTGGCGACCATCGCCGTGCTGGTGCTGATCTCGCGCAATCCGCTGTGGATCCGGGCCAACATGCCGACCTCCATCGGCAAGCCATTTCACCCGGGTGCCTGATCCAAGCGCCGCATAATGAGCGGCTTTGACGTTTTGACACCAATTTTTTTGATACTTGAATGAAAGCGACATGACATGACCGACCTGCAAAAACGCTCCCTGCTCAAGCTCGCAGCCGTCTCGGCGGTGGCTGCTGCCGCCTTGATGGGCTGCGGCAAGAAGGAAGCGGCAGCGCCCGCTGCCGCGCCTGCCGCTGCCGCGCCGGCCAAGGCCGAGCCTTTGAAAATCGCCTTTGCCTATGTCGGCCCGGTTGGCGACGGCGGCTGGACCTATGCCCATGACAACGGCCGCAAGGCCGTTGAAAAGGAATTTGGCGACCGGGTGACCACCAGCTTTGTCGAAAAGGTGCCCGAGTCGGCTGACGCCGAGCGCGTCATCCGCGACATGGCGGGCCAGGGAGCCAAGCTGATTTTTGGCACCACCTTTGGCTACATGGAGCCAATGCTCAAGGTTGCCGCCGACCTGAAGGATGTCCGGTTCGAGCATGCCACCGGCTACAAGACCGCCGCCAACCTGCGCACCTACGACAGCCGCACCTACGAAGGCGCCTACATGGCCGGCGTGATTGCCGGCAAGATGAGCAAGTCCGGCGTGCTCGGCGTGGTCGGCTCGGTGCCGATTCCCGAGGTGGTGCGCAACATCAACAGCTTCACGCTGGGCGCCCAGTCGGTCAACCCGGCTGTCAAGACCAAGGTGGTGTGGGTCAACGAGTGGTTTAACCCGCCCAAGGAAACCGAAGCCGCCACCGCCCTGATCAACGGCGGGGCCGATGTGCTGTTCCAGAACACCGACTCGCCCGCCGTGTTGCAGACCGCCGAAAAAATGGGCAAGCGCGCCTTTGGCTGGGATTCGGACATGACCGCCTACGGCCCCAAGGCCCACCTGGCCTCGGCTGTGATCAACTGGGGGCCGTACTACATCAAGGCGGTCGGCGAAGCGCTGGACGGCAAATGGACCGGTGCCAGCGGCTCCTGGTGGGGCGTCAAGGAAGGCGCGATCGACCTGATCTCGCTGGCGGCCGATGTGCCGGAAGACACGAAAAAACGCGTCGACGAAGTCAGGGCCGGCCTGAAGGACGGCAGCTTTTCGATCTGGAAGGGCCCGATCATGGACAACACCGGCAAGGAGCTGCTGGCCAAGGACGCGGTGGCCGACGACAAGTTCCTGGGCGGCCTGAAGACCTATGTCAAGGGCGTCGAAGGCAAGGTGCCGGGCGGCTGACCACCGGCCGGCCCGCTTGCGCGAAGCGTGGGCAGGCAAAGCGGAGATACTTGCGGGCTGCCTTCGGGCAGCCTTTTTTATTTCTGGAGATGCCATGAACCTCGTCAAACCGGTGGCGGCCGACCGCCTGCCAGCGCTGCTCAGGCAGATGCCCAAGGCCGAGCTGCACATCCACATCGAAGGCTCGCTCGAGCCTGAACTGATCTTCGCGCTGGCCCAGCGCAATGGCGTGGCGCTCGCCTACGCCGGGGTGGACGAACTGCGCAGCGCCTACGCCTTCACCAATTTGCAGAGCTTTCTGGACATTTACTATGCCGGCGCCAGCGTGCTGCTGACCGAGCAGGATTTCTACGACATGGCGCGCGCCTACCTTGTCCGGGCAGCGCACGACAGCGTGGTGCACGCCGAGCTGTTCTTCGACCCGCAAACGCACACGGCGCGGGGCGTGAGCATGCAAACCGTCGTCAATGGCCTGCACCGCGCCTGCGTCGATGCCCAGGCCGACCTGGGCATCAGCGCCTCGCTGATCATGTGTTTTCTGCGCCACCTGAGCGAGCGCGAAGCCTTTGAAACGCTCGAGCAGGCGCTGCCCTTTCGGGACCAGATCATCGGCATTGGCCTGGATTCGGGTGAGCTCGGCAACCCGCCTGAAAAATTCGCCCGGGTGTTTGCCCGCTGCCGCGAGCTCGGGTTTCACCTGGTCGCCCATGCCGGCGAGGAAGGACCCCCGGCCTATGTCTGGACCGCGCTGGAGGTGCTCAAAGTCGAGCGCATCGACCACGGCGTGCAGTCCAGCAAGGACGCGCTGCTGATGCAG
>JACMQR010000082.1 GCA_014376885.1 Polaromonas sp. | reverse complement strand
CGGCCCTGTCGGCGGCGCTGAGCTACGGGCCCGAGCATGCCTGGGCCTGGCTGGATGCGCCGGTGCGCGCCGGCCTGGGCCTGGCCGTGCTGCTGGCCGCGCTGCTGCTCGCCCTGCCGCGCCGCGTGGCGGCGGCGCTGGCCCTGCTGGCGCTGGTGATTCACCTGAGCCTGCTGAACCAGGCGCCGGCCGGTCCCTATTTCGCGCAAACCCTGCAAATCTGGGAGCAGGGCCGGTTCATCGAGTTTTACGGCCTGGCCCAGTGGCTTGGCTGGCTCTGGCCGTATGCGGCGCTGGGCTGCCTGGTGGCGCGCTTGTCCGCCGGCGAGCAGCGCCTGGCCGCTGAAAAGTAAACTCCGCCAATGACCTCTTTACCCACACCCACCACACCCACCACGCCCGCCCCCCCGGCCAGCGCTGCCGCGCCCGGCACCTATTACGAGCGCCATATCTTTTTCTGCCTGAACCAGCGCAGCCAGGAAGCATGCTGCGCCAGCCAGGGCGCCGAGCAGGCGTTTGACCACTGCAAAAAGCTGGTCAAGGCCGCCGGGCTGTCCGGGCCGGGCCAGGTGCGCGTCAACAAGGCCGGCTGCCTGGACCGCTGCGCCGGCGGACCGATCGCCGTGGTGTACCCGGAAGCCGTCTGGTACAGCTACGTGGACGCCAGCGACATCGACGAGATTGTCGAGTCGCACCTGAAAAACGGCCAGGTGGTCGAGCGCCTGCTGACGCCCCCCGGCCTGGGGCGCTAAAGCCTGGCCCGGCGGCCAAACCGCAAAAATCGCATGGTTTAATGCTTTCGTGCAATATCAGCGGGTGTCAATAGCTATGGTTTGCATAGCAACCTTGGTGGCCAGAAAGAAAGCCCGTTTTCCATGAACTCCCAAACCCAGAAGTCCTGCATCGCCGGCCCGGCCGGTGCGCTGGAAATCGCCGTCGACCGGCCGGCCGGCATCGCGCGCGGCACGGCCGTCATTGCCCATCCGCATCCGCTGTTTGGCGGCACGCTGGACAACAAGGTGGTGCAAACGCTGGCACGCGCTTTCGTGCTGTCCGGCTGGACGGCGGTGCGTTTTAACTTTCGCGGCGTCGGCGCCAGCGCCGGCAGTCACGACGAGGGCCGCGGCGAGCTGGACGACCTGCTGGCCGTGGTGCAGCATGCCGCGCCCGCCGGCGACGGCCAGGCCGTGCTGGCGCTGGCCGGTTTCTCGTTCGGCGCGTTTGTCACCACCCATGCGTTTGCCCGCCTGCACGCCCAGCGCCCGGTTGACCAGCTGGTGCTGGTCGGCACCAGCGTCAGCCGCGCGCCTGCCGCGCCCATCGACCGCGCCGCGCACCCGCGCACGCTGGTGGTGCATGGCGAGCAGGACGACACGGTGCTGCTGGCCGATGTGCTCGACTGGGCGCGGCCGCAGGCACTGCCTGTTACGGTTGTCCCCGGGGTGGGGCACTTCTTTCACGGACAATTGCCGCTGCTCAAAAGCCTGGTGGTCCGCCACCTGGCCCCGCCTGCGGTGTGAACCCGTCAAAGCGCGCGCTTTGACCGGCTGCTGTTTTTCTTTCTCTCTTTCTCATCTACCGGCTTTCTGACATGCAATGCTTTTTCAAGGCCCCTGCCGGCCTGCGCTCTTTCGGGGCGGCCCTCTTTGTCCTGGCGGCATCGGCTGCGCTTCCCGCCGCCCATGCCCAGGCACCGCAGCCGCCGGAAATCGCCGCCCGCTCTTACCTGCTGCTGGACGTGACGGCCAACCAGATCCTGGCCGCCAAGGACATCGACGCGCCGGTCGAGCCGGCGTCGCTGACCAAGCTGATGACCGAATACCTGGTGTTCGACGCCCTCAAGTCCAAGAAGATCACCTTGACGCAGACTTTCGGCGTCAGCCCGCGCGCCTGGAAGATGCCCGGCTCGCGCATGTTCATCGACCCGAAGATGCAGGTGCCGGTCGAAGACCTGATCAAGGGCATGATCGTGCAGTCGGGCAACGACGCCACCATGGCGCTGGCCGAGGGCGTGGGCGGCACCGCCGAGCATTTCGTCGAGCTGATGAACCAGCAGGCCAAGGCGCTGGGCATGAAGTCGACCAGCTACAAAAATCCCGAAGGCCTGACCGAAGCCGGCCACAGCACCACGGCGCGCGACCTGAGCATTCTGTCGACGCGCCTGATGACCGATTTCCCCGACTACATCGGCTACTCGGCCATCAAGAAATACCGCTACCCCGGCACCCCGGCGACCAACGACACCAACCGCAACACCCTGCTGTTCCGCGACCCGACGGTCGACGGCCTGAAAACCGGCCACACCAATGCCGCCGGTTACTGCATGATCGCCACCGCCCGGCGCGACTTTCCGAACCTCGGGGCGGCTGGCAAACCGGGCGGGCGGCGCCTGCTGGCCATCGTGCTGGGCGCGTCCAGCGACAGCGCCCGGGCCACCGAGTCGCAAAAACTGCTCAACTGGGGCTACACCGCCTTTGAGGCCGTCAAATTGTTCGACGCCGGCCAGGCGGTGGCGACGCCGGCGATCTGGAAGGGCAAGGAAGCGGTCGTCAAGCTGGGCCGCCCGGAGGCGATTGTGGTGGCCGTTGCGGCAGGCAGCGCCGGCAAGCTCAAGACCCAGGTGGCCCGCCCCGAGCCGCTGGTGGCGCCGTTCAAGCAGGGCCAGCCGGTGGGCAGCCTGAAAATTTTCAATGGCGACAATACCGAGCCGATGGCCGAGGTACCCCTGGTGGCCCTGCAAGCCGTGGAAGAGTCCGGCATCTTCGGCCGCGCCTGGGATTCGATCCGGCTCTGGATCAAGTGATTTGATCGGCGCGCCTGCGCGGCAACGGCTGGCTCTGACGAAAAAAAGGCCGCTCGCGCTTGCTGGGCAAGCGCTTTCAGCTGTCCATTAAGCAGTGGTGCTGGCGCGCTGGCTGTCCGGCGTATCGGAAAACGGCCGGCTTCGAGTGCCGCCGCCGGACAGGGCGCTCCCGGGGCCGCCCGGCGCTTGAGGTTTTTTGCCATCCCGCATATACTAGAAAGCTTTTCCGCTTTTGGTGCGGGGAAGATTTCTGTATATTTATTTCGTTTTCCAAACGTTTAGGGACGTTTTTCAATGCCAACCATCAATCAATTAGTTCGTCAGGGGCGCGAGGTCGAAAAGATCAAGTCAAAAAGCCCGGCGATGGAGAATTCTCCACAGCGCCGCGGTGTTTGCACCCGGGTGTACACCACCACGCCAAAAAAGCCAAACTCCGCTTTGCGCAAGGTTGCCAAAGTGCGCCTGACCAATGGCTTCGAGATCATTTCCTACATCGGCGGCGAAGGCCACAACCTGCAAGAGCACAGCGTGGTGCTGGTTCGCGGCGGCCGGGTCAAGGACTTGCCCGGTGTGCGCTACCACATCGTTCGTGGTTCGCTCGACCTGCAAGGCGTGAAAGACCGCAAGCAGTCGCGCTCCAAGTACGGCGCCAAGCGCCCCAAAGCCAAGTAATTGGCCCATCGGCTCGGGCTTGAATGTTCGCGCCCGAAAAAGCTGTCAAAGGTTTTTTCAAAAAACAGGTGCTTGACCCTTTCCGGCAGGAAGCGTTGAGCGAAGTGACCCAAGTGCAAGCTAGTTTGCGCCGGTCGAGTAAGTGAGGGTTTGCTAACCCTCGCGGTGTTGCCCAAAGCAATGCCAGCTGAAGCAAAGAGGTGAAAAAATGCCACGTCGTCGCGAAGTCCCTAAACGTGAAATTCTTCCTGATCCAAAATTTGGCGATGTCGATCTTGCCAAATTCATGAACGTGATCATGCAAGGCGGCAAAAAAGCCGTCGCCGAGCGCATCATTTATGGCGCTCTGGAGCAAATCGAGAAAAAGAACCCCGGCAAAGACCCGCTGGAGGCCTTCCACATGGCCATCGGCAACATCAAGCCGATGGTTGAGGTGAAGTCCCGCCGTGTCGGCGGTGCCAACTACCAGGTGCCGGTTGAAGTGCGTCCTGTGCGCCGCATGGCCCTGGCCATGCGCTGGCTGAAAGAAGCCGCCAAAAAGCGCGGCGAAAAGTCGATGTCGCTGCGCCTGGCCAACGAGCTGATGGAAGCCACCGAAGGCCGTGGCGGCGCCATGAAAAAGCGTGACGAAGTGCA
Source organism: Polaromonas sp. (assembly GCA_014376885.1). Classification (GTDB taxonomy): domain Bacteria; phylum Pseudomonadota; class Gammaproteobacteria; order Burkholderiales; family Burkholderiaceae_C; genus Polaromonas. Next base: position 552 of record JACMQR010000082.1, on the reverse strand, counting down.
CCGCATGGCCGAAGCCAACAAGGCGTTCAGCCACTTCCGCTTCTAAGTCAAATCGATTGCAGTGCTGACTGCGCTTGTTTGACGGGCTGCCCCCAGGCCTCTGGTGACCAAAACACCTTGATTCCTGGCGGTTCAACCCCAACTCCTGCCGGCTCGGTGCCAAAAGCGCCCGGCCGGCAGACGCGTAGAAAAACAAGAGAAATATCTTGGCAACGAGTCTTTGTTCGCAACACCGAACTGAAAGTAATTTATGTCCCGCGCTACCCCCATTCAAAACTACCGCAACATCGGTATTTCCGCGCACATCGATGCCGGCAAAACCACCACCACCGAGCGGGTCCTTTTTTACACCGGTGTGAACCACAAGATCGGTGAAGTGCACGACGGTGCGGCCACCATGGACTGGATGGAGCAGGAGCAAGAGCGTGGCATCACGATCACTTCTGCCGCCACCACCTGTTTCTGGAAAGGCATGGACAAGTCCCTGCCCGAGCACCGCATCAACATCATCGACACCCCGGGCCACGTCGACTTCACGATTGAAGTCGGGCG
>JACMQR010000081.1 GCA_014376885.1 Polaromonas sp. | reverse complement strand
TTGTACCAGCCGCGCGCTTATTCGCCGGGCTCCATCATGCCGGCGTATCCCTACCTGTTCACTGTCAAGGATGCCAAGGAGGCAGAAAAGGAAGGCGAGCAGGTGGTGGTGCTGCCGCCAGCGTATGCGCCCGATGTCGGCCAGGTGGTGGTGCCTTCGCCCGAGGCCCTGGACCTGGTGAAATACCTGCAGGCGCTCAACCACACCTATCCGGTGCTTCCGTCCAATCCGCAGCCGCCCGGTGTCAAACCCTAAGCTGAAAGCGTTGGTGCCACCATGCTCAATGACAAAGAATCGCAGCGCCGCGCCCAGCAGCGCGAAACCGTCGAACCGACCGAAAGCAGCCGGCCCATTCCCAAGCTGTTCTTGATTTTTGCGCTGGCCCATGTGCTGTGGGGCGCTGCCTATATCGTCACGACCGGTCCGTTCGGGTCGTCGACGTTGGGAGACCAGCGCACCCTGGCCGATCTGTCCGGGCCCGCGCCCGGCGCTGCCGGCGCAGCTGATGGCAAAAAGGTGTTTGCCGCCAACTGCGTAGCCTGTCATCAGGCCACCGGCAAGGGCCTGCCCGGCGTGTTCCCCCCGCTCGACGGCTCGGAATGGGTGATTGGCGAAGGCCGGACCATTGCCAACATCTTGCTCCACGGCATCAACGGCGAGCTCGAAGTGATGGGTGTCACCTACAAGGGAGCCATGCCGGCCTTCAAGCAGCTGTCGGATGCAGAACTGGCGGCTGTCGCCACCTATGTGCGGGCCGAATGGTCCAACAAGGCCGGCCCGGTCACGCCGCAACTGTTTGAAGCCGAACGCAAGGCCAGCAACCGCACCGCGCCCTTTAACGGCGGAGCCGAACTCAAGGCCTTGACTGCCAAGGCCGGTTGAGCGGCGCCGCGAACTCAGCAACAAGCCTGAGCCAGTCCAGAGTGCTCCGGCATGCTTAAAACTGCTTTTGCCAGCGCCTTCCTGGCCACTGCCGCCTATGCCAGCGCCGCCTGGCTGACCCATGATTTCCAGGTCTGGACGGCCGAAGGCGCGCGCCGCCTTGAAGTGGCGCTGCGGCCGGTTGCCACGCCGCCAGTCCAGGTTCAGGGACCGTCAGGGCCGCCGCAGCCATTGCGCAAGCTTGTCGCGGACGGGCAGGCAGTAACGGTTCTGGACTTTGTATACACCCGCTGCCAGACGGTTTGCCTGGCATTGGGCAGCGTCTACCAGCAAATGCAGGCCAGCCTGCAATCAGCCCGCCAGACCGATGCAGCGGCACGCCGGGTGCACCTGCTGTCCATCAGCTTTGACAGCCGGCGCGACGACCCGCAGGCGCTGGCCGACTACGCGGCCCGGCTGAAGGTCGACGCGGCCATCTGGCGCCTGGTCCGCGTGCCAAGCCCTGAAGGTCTGGCGCAGCTGCTGGCTGATTTTCAGGTCGTGGTGGTGGCCAGCACCCAGGGCGAGTTTGAGCACAATGCGGCGCTGCTGGTGGTCGACACGCAGGGCCGGCTGGTGCGCATTTTTGACTATGCCGACCACCTGCTGGCGCTGGACTACGCGCGCTACCTTGCCGCCACGGGCGCGCCATGAGCCAGCTGGTGCTGGTGCCGCGCGGCATGGCTGGGCTGGGCCTGCCAGCGGCGCTGGGTTTGATCGCCATTTTGGCCAGCACGCCCGCCCGGAACTTTCTGGAAGCCAGCATGGCCCGGCACATGCTGCTTCAATATCCGCTGCTCATGCTGTGCGGGGCCATGCTGGCGCGCGGGCTGTCACCGGCGCGGACCCAAGAAGTACATGCGCGCCAGACGCCGGTTTCCAGATGGAACGCCCACGGCATCACCGGTCTGCTCGGCGCTGCGCTGGGGCTGGCGCTGTTGATGATTCCCCGGGTGCTTGACCTGGCGCTGGTCCAGCCGTGGGTGGAGATCGTAAAAATAACCGCTTTGGTGGCCAGCGGCGCTGCCATCTACCGGTCATGGCGGCCCGCCGGCTGGCTGGTGCAGGGGTTTTTTCTGGGCCAGGTGCTGCCCATGATGGCAGTGGCGGGCACCCTGTACGAAAGCTCGCCGACCCGGGTCTGCAATGCCTATTTGCTGGACGACCAGGTGCTGCTGGGGCAATTTCTCGTCTGGATCGCAGCGCTCATTGCGCTGGCCTGGCTGGCAGCCTTGTTTCAAGGCCTGGTGCAAAAATCCTCAGTGCCGGCAGCTTAAAGTGCTGTGCAAAGTCATTCAAGCTGACCAACGGCGATCTTTTGCAAAAGCAGCGCCAGGGACCGGTTGGTGCGCGTTCGGTGCGCATCGGCCGCAGCCCGTGGCTCAGCCTGCCTTGGGTTGCGAATTTTCAGGCGCATCGAGCACGGCCAGGATGCGCTGCGCCAGCGCCGCGTCGATAGCGCCGCGCGCCAGGGCCAG
>JACMQR010000006.1 GCA_014376885.1 Polaromonas sp. | reverse complement strand
GCCAACTGGCTGCACCACGGCGTCGTGACCGAGGCGCAAGTCACCGAAACCTTCGAGCGCATGGCCGCCGTGGTCGATGGCCAGAACGCCGGCGACGCGCTCTACCAGCCGATGGCCGGGCATTTTGATACGTCAGCGGCGTACAAGGCAGCGTGCGACCTGGTGTTCAAGGGCTTGGTGCAGCCGAGCGGCTACACCGAGCCGCTGCTGCATGCCTGGCGCTTGAAGGTGAAGGCGGGTACGGCCTGAGTGTGATGGCGCGGGTTGCTATGGATTAGGTAGCTGCATGTGCTGGCCAGTCTTGCACTGGCGGCCTGGTTGGCTTTGAAAAACGCTCAAACGGCGCCTTCGGGCGCCGTTTTCGCTTCAGGGACGCCGGCCTTTGCTGGGCTGTCCAGCACTGGGAACGACTTTGCACTGAACCGCCATTTTTGATGCCGATCAAAGCCAATCGGCATCAATCATCACCAGCCGGAGCATTCCCATGGCCACACCCTTGGCGCCACCTGCCTGTTTTCGCGTTCACCCTGCCCGGCGGCGCCGAGGTGCTGCACGCCCGGCACCGCCTTAAAGCCGCGACCGGTCTGGTGCCATCCTGTCTGGCCAGCAGGGCCGCCCTTTGCAGTCCCCCGGTCCTGCTCGCCTGAATTTGAAGCCATGTTCCCACAGCAAAGCATTTGTGGCGGATAATTGCTGCACTGCAACATTTTTACAAAGGGCACCCCATGTTCACCAACACTTCTTTTGAATCCATCGCCAAGACCATGAAGGACAATGCGGCAAAGTTCAACCCGGCCGCTTCGCAGGAAGCGTTCAAGCCGGTGATGGAGCAATTCAAGGCCTGGGGTGACCTGGCGCAAAAGCAGGCGCAGGTCGCGCAGGCCGCCGTGGCTGAAACCGTCGAGTCCTTCAAAAGCATCAAGGAGCCGAAAGCCGCTTTTGAAGCCCTGAAGGCCTCGGCAGAACATGGCGTGGCCCTGGCCTCGCAGAACCTCAAGGATGTCGCGGCACTGGGCTTTGTGCAGTTCCAGACCAGCATCGACGCCCTGCAAAAGGCCCATCCTGCGCCCGAAGCGTTTGCCAGCGTGGCCAAGGGCCTCAAGGATGCCGCCACCACCGCAGAAAACGCCCTCGAATCGGCCATGAAGAACGGCACCGCTGCCCTCCAGAAGGCGCGCAACGCCTGACGGCAACGTCGGCCGGTTTTTCAGGCGCCAGACCGCGCCTGGCTGACGTCCATGAAAAAACCCGGCCCTTGCGCCGGGTTTTTTCATGGGGCCTGCCATGCCGATGCGGCAAGCGCTGCCGGGCGCCCGGCCCGGCAGCGCTTTGGGGCTGCTGCGCAGGGGTAAACTTCAAATCCTGGGATGGCCCGACGTTTGTCCCGGGACGCTCGCAAGCTTGGCGCACGATGTGCGTTTCGACGGCATCAACCTTCGACTTGGCGCGGCTTTCAGGTTCAAGACAGGACCGTCGCCTATATTGCCAGGTCAGCCCATCACCACCCCACAGCCACAGGACCACCATGACCGCCGGAAAATCAAAAATCATCTACACGCTCACCGATGAGGCGCCGCTGCTGGCAACGCATTCGCTGCTGCCCATCCTCAAGGCTTTCACCGCGCCGGCCGGCATCGAGATCATTGAAAGCGACATTTCGGTGGCGGCGCGGATTCTGGCCGAATTTCCCGATTTCCTGAGCGATGCGCAAAAAGTGCCCAACACCCTGGCCGAGCTGGGCCGGCTGACGCAGGACCCGTCGACCAACATCATCAAGCTGCCCAACATCAGCGCCTCGGTCGGCCAGCTGGTTGCCGCCATCCGGGAGCTGCAGTCCAAGGGTTTCAGTCTGCCCGACTACCCGGACAGCCCCAAATCCGATGCGGAAAAAGACATCCGCGCGCGCTATGCCCGGTGCATCGGCAGCGCCGTCAACCCGGTGCTGCGCGAAGGCAATTCGGACCGCCGCGCGCCGAAAGCGGTCAAGGAATACGCCCGCAAAAACCCGCATTCGATGGCCGACTGGAGCCAGGCGTCGCGCTCGCATGTCTCGCACATGCACAGCGGCGATTTTTACCATGGTGAAAAGTCGCTGACGCTGGGCGCGGCCCGCGAGGTGCGGATGGAGCTGATCACGCACAGCGGCAAGACCCTGGTGCTCAAGCCGAAGGTGGCGCTGCTGGCCGGCGAGATCATCGACTCGATGTTCATGAGCAAAAAGGCGCTGGCCGAGTTCTACGAAAAGGAAATCGACGACGCCTTCAAGACCGGCGTGATGTTCTCGCTGCATGTCAAGGCGACGATGATGAAGGTCTCGCACCCGATCGTGTTCGGCCACTGCGTGAAAATTTTCTACAAGGACGCGTTTGCCAAGCATGGCGCGCTGTTTGACGAGCTGGGCGTGAATGTCAACAACGGCATGGCCAGCCTGTACGAGAAGATCGCCACGCTGCCGCAAAGCACCCAGGACGAGGTCCGGCGCGACCTGCATGCCTGCCACGAAGGCCGGCCCGAGCTGGCGATGGTCGATTCGGCCAAGGGCATCACCAATTTCCACTCGCCCAACGACATCATCGTCGACGCCTCCATGCCGGCCATGATCCGAAACGGCGGCAAGATGTGGGGCGCCGACGGCCGGCTGAAGGATGTCAAGGCGGTGATGCCCGAATCGACCTTTGCCCGCATCTACCAGGAGATCATCAACTTCTGCAAGTCGCATGGCAATTTTGATCCCCGCACCATGGGCACCGTGCCGAATGTCGGCCTGATGGCCCAGCAGGCCGAGGAATACGGCTCGCACGACAAGACCTTCGAGATGGCCGAAGGCGGCGTGGCCAACATCGTGGACATCGCCACCGGCGAGGTGCTGCTGAGCCAGGAGGTCGAAGCCGGCGACATCTGGCGCATGTGCCAGGTCAAGGACGCGCCGGTGCGCGACTGGGTCAAGCTGGCCGTGACGCGGGCGCGCAACTCGGGCATGCCGGCGGTGTTCTGGCTCGACCCGTACCGCCCGCATGAAAACGAGCTGATCAAAAAGGTCAGGCTGTGCCTCAAAGAGCACGACACCCAGGGCCTGGATATCCAGATCATGAGCCAGGTGCGCGCCATGCGCTTCACGCTGGAGCGCGCGGCGCGCGGCCTGGACACCATCAGCGTGACCGGCAACATCCTGCGCGACTACCTGACCGACCTGTTCCCCATCATGGAACTCGGCACCAGCGCCAAGATGCTGTCCATCGTGCCCCTGATGGCCGGCGGCGGCATGTACGAAACCGGCGCCGGCGGCTCGGCGCCCAAGCACGTGCAGCAGCTGGTGGAAGAAAACCACCTGCGCTGGGACTCGCTGGGCGAGTTCCTGGCGCTGGCCGTGTCGCTTGAAGACCTGGGGATCAAGACTGGCAACAGCAAAGCCAAGCTGCTGGCCCAGACGCTGGACGCGGCCACCGGCCAGCTGCTGGACCACAACAAAGGCCCCAAGACCCGCACCGGCGAGCTCGACAACCGGGGCAGCCATTTCTACCTGGCGCTGTACTGGGCAGAGGCGCTGGCCGGGCAGACCGAGGACGCGGCGCTGCAGGCGCATTTCGCACCGCTGGCCCGGGCGCTGGCCGACAACGAAGCGCAAATCGTCGCCGAGCTGAAAGAGGTGCAGGGCAAGCCGGCCGACATCGGCGGCTACTACCTGCTCGACGCGAAAAAAGCCGAGGCGGTCATGCGGCCCAGCGCCTCCTTCAATGCGGCATTGATGAGTGCGGCCAGCGCCTAGACGCTGTCAAGGCAGACCAGTCCGCGCCCCGCGCGCCTAGCGGGCCGGCAGGCGCGGGGTGCAGGATGCTATTTATTCAATAGCTAACAAAGACTGCCAGGCAAGCGCAATAGGCTTTTTTACCTTTTAAAATCAGGCAGGCGCGCGTTCAGTCCGGATTTTTTACCGACAATACGCGGTTGTGGCGGTGCCCGGCCCGGCCGGCGGCTGCCTGCCCGAACCCACCCCCTTTTTTTTCAGGCGCGGCCCCGGCCGATGCCCTCAGGAGCCTTGTTGATGACCGACCCGACCCCTTCCTTTTTCACCCGCGTGTCGCTGGCCTTCGGGTCTTTTTTCAGCACCCTGTCAAACCCCGGCTATGCCGCCCGGGTGCAGGGCCTGCGCGAGCCGGACAAGACTGCACCGTCATCTGCGTCCGCTGCGCCGATGCCTGAACCCGCGCCGCCCAAGCCGGCCAGCATCGATGCGGCGCTGCAGCTGCTGGCGTTGCTGCAGCGCGATGCGCGGCTGATCGACTTTGTGCAGGAAGACCTGGCCGGCTACTCGGACGCCGACATCGGCGGCCCGGCCCGGCTGGTGCATGAAGGCTGCGCCAAGGTGCTGCGCGAGCATTTCACCCTGGTGCCGGTGCGACCGGAGGCCGAGGGCAGCCCGGTCACGCTGGCCGCCGGTTTTGATGCGCGCGCCATCCGGCTGACCGGCAATGTCGTCGGCCAGGCGCCCTTTCGCGGCAGCCTGAGCCACCGCGGCTGGCGCGCCACCGACGTCCGGCTGCCCACCCTGGCCGCCGGCCATGATGCGGCGGTGCTGGCCCCGGCCGAGGTGGAGCTGTGAACGCTGCTCTGGCCGCTGCGCCAGTGCCGCGCTATTGCATCGGCATCGACCTGGGCACCACCCACTGCGCCCTGGCCTGGGTGGACCTGGCCGCCAGCGACGGCGAAACCACCCGCCACGGCGTCCTTGACATCCCGCAGCTGACCGGGCCGGGCAGCATCGAGCCGCTGCCGCTGCTGGCGTCGTTTGTCTACCTGCCGCATGACAGCGAGCTGGCCGCCGGCGACCTGGCGCTGCCGTGGGCCGGCGAGCCCGATTTTGCCGTGGGCGAAATGGCCCGCACGCGCGGCGCGCAAACGCCGATCCGCCTGGTGTCCAGCGCCAAAAGCTGGCTGTGCCATCCGGGCGTCGACCGGCGCGCGGCCATCTTGCCCAGCGACGCGCCGCCCGAAGTCGCCCGCATCTCGCCGCTCGACGCCTCGGCCCGCTATCTGGCCCATCTGCGCAGCGCCTGGGACGCGGCCCATCCGGACGCGCCGTTCAACGCGCAGGAGGTGGTCATCACGATTCCGGCGTCGTTCGACCCGGCCGCCCGCGAGCTGACCGCCGAAGCCGCCCGCGCCGCCGGCTATGTCAACCTGACGCTGCTTGAAGAACCCCAGGCCGCGCTGTACAGCTGGATCCAGGCGAGCAGCGGCCAGTGGCGCAAGCAGGTCCGGCCCGGCGAGATCATTCTGGTGATCGACGTTGGCGGCGGCACCAGCGACTTTTCATTGATCGCGGTGCTCGAGCGGGAAGGCAACCTCGAACTGCACCGCGTCGCCGTGGGCGACCATATCTTGCTGGGCGGCGACAACATGGACCTGATGCTGGCCCATGTCGTGGCCCGCAAGCTCTCTGGCGAGGGCAAAGCGCTCGACCCGTGGCAGATGCGCGCCCTGACCTATGCCTGCCGCAGCGCCAAGGAAAGCCTGCTGGGCAATGCCGACCTGGAGGTCCAGCCGATCATTGTGCCGAGCCGCGGTGCCAAGCTGATTGGCGGCTCGGTGCGCACCGAGCTGACCCAGGCCGAGGTGCGCAGCGCCCTGCTCGACGGCTTTTTCCCCGAGGTCGATGCGGCGGCCCGGCCGGTGAACCGCGCGCGCGGCGGCTTGACGCAGCTCGGCCTGCCGTATGCGCAGGACGCCGGCGTGACGCGCCACCTGGCCGCCTTGCTGGGCCGGCAGGCCGGGGCCACGGCCGAGCTGGAAGGCTTTGCCGGCCCGGCCAATGCCGATGCCAGCTTTTTGCATCCGACGGCGGTGCTGTTCAATGGCGGCGTGTTCAAGTCTGACCTGCTGGCCGGGCGCACGCTGGCCACGCTGAACGGCTGGCTGCAGGCCGAAGGAGCCGCGCCAGCGCGGGCGCTGGCCGGTGCCGACATGGACCTGGCGGTGGCGCGCGGCGCGGCCTACTACGGCTATGTGCGGCGCGGGCGCGGCGTGCGCATCCGGGGCGGCACGGCGCGCGCCTATTACGTCGCGGTGGAGTCGTCGATGCCGGCCATTCCCGGCTTTGAGCCGCCGATCCAGGCGCTGTGCGTTGCGCCGTTCGGCATGGAAGAGGGTGTCGAGGCCGAGCTGCTGGTGCAGGAATTCGGCCTGGTCGTCGGCGAGCCGATGCACCTGCGGTTTTTTGGCTCGTCGGTGCGCCGCCAGGACGCGCTGGGCACGCTGCTTGATTTCTGGCAGCCGGACGAGTTGCAGGCGCTGGGCGAAATCCAGGCGACCCTGCCCGCCGAAGGCCGGCCGGCCGGCGAGGTGGTGCAGGTCCGGCTGCGCGCCGTCGCCACCGACACCGGCACGCTGGCGCTGACCGCCGTGGCCACCCAGGGCGGCGAGCGCTGGAAGGTAGAGTTCGATGTGCGCGGTGGCGGGCAGGAGGCGTGAATCTCCTTGGATGGTTTCTTTTCCCTGCGGGGGAAGCCCCGGCGCAGCCCCGAAAAATCCTGGGCATCACCGCAATGCCCGCCTTCGCGGGGCTGACATTGGAATTTTTATCGCGCCGGGTGCAGAACATGCAAGTGTCCCGGCCTTGAATTGAAACCCAGTACCTGATGAGCCAGTACATCGTCGGCATTGACCTGGGCACCACCCACACGGTCGTCGCCTATGCGCCGGTCACCTCCGGGCCGGGCGAGGCAGCCGATATCCGCCTGTTCGACATCGCGCAGCTGGTTGCTCCGGGCGAGGTGGCCGCCCGGCCGCTGCTGCCGTCGGTGCGCTACCACGCGCTGGCCGGCGAGCTGGCCGATGGTGCGCTGCAGCTGCCCTGGCCGGCCGATACCGAAGCCGATGCCGAGCCCGGCCAGCCGCCGGCGGTCATCGGCGAGCTGGCGCGCCGGCTGGGCGCGCAGGTGCCGGGCCGGCTGGTGGCCAGTGCCAAGAGCTGGCTGTCGCATGCGGCGGTGGACCGGCTGGCGCCCATCCTGCCCTGGGGCGCGCCCGACGGTGTGCCGAAGGTCTCGCCGGTCGCGGCCAGCGCCAGCTACCTGCGCCATGTGCAGTCGGCCTGGAATGCGCGCTTTCCGGCCAGCCCGCTGGCCGCGCAGGCGCTGATGCTGACCGTGCCGGCGTCGTTTGACGAAGCCGCCCGCGCCCTGACATTGGAGGCAGCGCGCCAGGCGGGGCTGCCCGGCGTGCGCCTGCTGGAGGAGCCCCAGGCGGCGTTTCACGACTGGCTGCTGCGCCACCAGCAGGGCCTGGCTGCGGCGCTGGGCCAGGCGCGGCGCGTGCTGGTGTGCGATGTCGGCGGCGGCACCACCGACCTCAG
>JACMQR010000080.1 GCA_014376885.1 Polaromonas sp. | reverse complement strand
TCACCAGTTTCCCACAAATATTAAAAAATTTCAAATAGTGCTTTTCTGTTTTATATTGTGAAAAAAGGCAGCTTCCCTGGCCAGGCCTAGGGCAACCGGATTTACCAACATTCAGCTACAGACCGAAAAATCCGCTGCGCCCGCAGCTGCCCCGCTTGCCCTTCGTCTGAAAATTACAGGTTTTTCCCATGCCCCAGTTTCCGCTTTCCCCCGCTGCCGATGGCGCGACCCTGCCTGCGTCCATGCCCCTTTGGCGGCGCTGGTGGCGCCGGCAGTCGCCGTCCCGGCAAGACCGCTTCATTGCGCTGGGTCCGCTGTTTGCCGTGGTGTTGTTTTTGGCGGCCGTGATTGCGGCGTTTGCCTATTTGCGCATCGAGGAGATCGACCGTGAGCAGCAGGCGGTCACGCGGGATGTGGAATACGCCCAGCAACGCCTTCGCCTGCGCCTGCTCGAGCGCCAGGAGCAGCTGATGCGCATTGGCCGGGATGTGTCGAACAATCAAATTGACGCCGAGGAATTCGTCGTCCAGGCCGAAGAGCTGATCAACCAGAATCCGGAACTGATGGCCATCAGCTGGGTTGACAGCAAACGCCGCATCACTGCTTCTTATGTGTCGCCCAGCGCCAACTTCATCAGTTCCCGCGCAGCCGGCGAGCAGCTCAAGGTCGGCGAAACCGACGGCACCTACGAGTTGGCGCGGGACCTGCGCCAGCCGGTCTACTCCCGGCCGCTGATCGCGCAGGACATGCGGCAAAGCAATGCGGCCAGCATTCAACTCCAGGTGCCGCTGGACGACCAGGGAAAATTTGCCGGCGTGATCATGGGCGAGTACTCGGTCGACGGGCTGCTGCGTTTTGGCATTCCGACGGAGATCACGGCCAAGTATGCAGTCGCTCTGGTGGACGACAAAGAAATGGTGCTGGCCGGAAACCTGCCGCCGCGCAACGGCGCCGAGCAGCTGCTGCCCTGGGCTGAAGACGCGGCGAAGTACGAAATTCCGGTGTCGCCGGTGGGCAATGGCCTCTTGATACGGGCTGAAGGCTACCGGGCCTCGCAGGGCGTGGTGGGCAGCGGCCTGTTCTGGCTGGTCGGCGCACTGAGCGCCCTGACCGTGTGGATGCTGCTGGGCAACTGGCGCCACACCCGCCGGCGCGTTCAGGCCCAGGAAGCGCTGCTGAGCGAGACCCACTTTCGCCGCGCCATGGAAAACTCGATGCTCACCGGCATGCGGGCGCTGGACCTGCAGGGCCGGATCACCTACGTCAACCCGGCTTTTTGCCAGATGACCGGGCTGAACGAGGACGAGCTGGTGGGCTGCATCGCGCCGTTTCCGCACTGGCCCGAGTCGGAGGTCGCCACCCTGATGGCGCGCCTGGAAGACGAGCTCCAGGGCCGCACGCCGGCCGGCGGCTTTGAGGTGCGCGTCAAGCGCAAGAACGGCCATACCTTTGATGCCCGGATGTATGTCTCGCCGCTGATCGACCCGCACGGCCAGCAAACCGGCTGGATGACATCGATGACCGACATCACCGAGCCCAAACGGGTCCGCGAGGAGCTCACCGCGTCATATGAACGTTTCACCACCGTGCTCGAAGGCCTGGACGCGGCTGTTTCGGTGGCGCCGCTGGGCAGCGACGAGCTGCTGTTTGCCAACAAGCTGTACCGCGCCTGGTTCGACGGGCAGGTTTCCGGCCATATAAGCCTGGTGGCCCAGGTGGGCGTGCCCACGTTCGCCACCTCTGGCGAGGGGCTTGACGCGGTCGACGGCATGGCCGGACTGCCGACCGACTCGCTGACCGACGCCCAAACGGCCAATGACGAAATCTTTGTACCCGAACTCGCCAAATGGCTCGAAGTGCGTTCGCGCTACCTGACCTGGGTCGATGGCCGGCTGGCGCAGATGGTGATTGCCACAGACATCACGCCGCGCCGCCATGCCGAAGAGCAGGCCGCCCAGCAAAACGAACGCGCCCAAAATGCCAGCCGCCTGATCACCATGGGAGAAATGGCGTCCAGCGTGGCGCATGAGCTGAACCAGCCGTTGACGGCCATCAACAACTACTGCAACGGCATGGTCTCGCGCATCAAGGCCAACCAGATCAGCAACGACGACCTGCTGGTGGCGCTGGAAAAAACAGCCCGGCAGGCCTGGCGGGCCGGCCAGATCATCCAGCGCATCCGCGCTTTCGTCAAACGCAGCGAACCCAACCGCACCGAGGCCGATGTGGCCGTGCTGGTCAGCAATGCGATGGAGCTGGCCGAAATCGAACTGCGGCGCCACCATGTCCGCCTGACGCACCACATTGCCGCGCGACTGCCGCAGCTCATGGTGGACCGGATACTGATCGAGCAGGTCTTGATCAACCTGATGAAGAATGCCGCCGAGTCGATTGCCCAGTCGAACCGGCCCACGGCCCGGCGCAATGTCGAGCTGCAGGTGATTCCCCGGCAGATCGATGGCCAGGAGGTCGTGGAGTTTTCGGTTCTTGACTCCGGCCAGGGCCTGTCGCCCGAGGTCATGGAACGCCTGTTTGAGGCCTTTTACTCGACCAAGGCCGAGGGCATGGGCATTGGGCTCAAACTGTGCCGCAGCATTGTCGAGTCCCACCACGGCAGGCTCGAAGCAGTGAACCTTTACAATGGCCAGGCTGTGTCGGGCTGCCGGTTTACCTTCTGGATTCCCGTCCTGCCGCTGGACTCGCCGCCAGCGCCGGCCCTTGATGCGGCAGGCGCCCAACCCGCTGGCCTTTCATGACCACCGCCAACTGTTTTATTTGAAGATTACGAAGAAAGCAAGGCATGAGTTTCATTCCGAAAAAAGGCACAGTCTATGTCGTTGACGACGACGAAGGTGTGCGCGACTCGCTGCAGTGGCTGCTCGAAGGCAAGGACTACCGGGTTCGCTGCTTCGACTCGGCCGAGACCTTTTTAAGCCGCTACGACGCCCGGGAAGTGGCCTGCCTGATTGTTGACATCCGCATGGGCGGCATGACCGGCCTGGAACTGCAGGACCGGCTGATCGAGCGCAAGTCGCCGCTGCCCATTGTCTTCATCACCGGCCACGGCGATGTGCCGATGGCGGTCAACACGATGAAAAAAGGCGCCATGGATTTCATCCAGAAACCCTTCCAGGAAAACGAACTGGTCGACCTGGTCGAGCGCATGCTGGCGCAGGCCAAGGAAGCGTTCAACGACCACCAGCAATCGGCCAGCCGCGACGCGCTGCTGGCCAAGCTGACCTCGCGCGAGTCGCAGGTGCTGGACCGCATCGTCGCCGGCCGGCTGAACAAGCAGATTGCCGACGACCTGGGCATCAGCATCAAGACGGTCGAAGCGCACCGCGCCAACATCATGGAAAAGCTCAATGCCAACACCGTGGCGGACCTGCTGAAGATTGCCCTTGGCTCCAGCGTACCCAAGGCTTGAGGCGCTGCTGCCAAGTCCTTTTTAAATAGCAACCGACGCCCGCGGCACTTGCGCCAGCGGGCGTTTTTACTTGGAAATAAAACCATGACGGCCAAACTCATTGATGGCGCTGCCCTGTCCCGGCAATTGCGCGCCGACGTTGCCCGGCGCGCGGCCCTGCTTCGGGCGCGCGGCATCACGCCGGGCCTGGCGGTGGTGCTGGTTGGCGACAACCCGGCCAGCCAGGTGTATGTGCGCAACAAGGTCACGGCTTGCCGGGACAACGGCCTGCATTCGGTGCTGGAGCGCTACCCGGCCGACATGCTTGAGGCCGAACTGCTGGCCCGCGTTGATGCGCTCAACAGCGACCCGGCGATTCACGGCATCCTGGTCCAGCTGCCGCTGCCCGCCCATATCAGCGCCCAAAAGGTCATCGAGGCAATTTCGCCGGCCAAGGACGTGGACGGCTTTCACGTCGGCAGCGCCGGCGCGCTGATGGTCGGACAGCCCGGTTTTTGGCCCTGCACGCCCTATGGCTGCATGAAGATGCTGGAAAGCATCGGCTGCGACCTGCGTGGCAAGCATGCGGTGGTGATTGGCCGCAGCAACATCGTCGGCAAGCCGATGGCGCTGATGCTGCTGCAGAAAAACGCCACGGTGACCATTTGCCACAGCGCCACGGCCGACCTCAAGGCCATGACGCTGCAGGCCGACGTGATTGTGGCGGCTGTGGGCCAGCGCAACCTACTGACCGCTGACATGGTCAAGCCCGGCGCGGTGGTGATCGATGTCGGCATGAACCGCAACGACCAAGGCAAGCTTTGCGGCGATGTGGATTTCGACGGTGTGAAAGATGTTGCCGGCTACCTCACGCCGGTGCCCGGCGGCGTCGGCCCGATGACCATCACCATGCTGCTGGTCAACACCCTGCAAGCGGCTGAGCGCAGCTGACGCGCGGCTGGCCCCGGGTTCAGCCCGATTTGCCGGGCACCGGCGCAGCGGCCGATGCTGACAGGCGCCACAGCACCGCGCTGGCGCACAGCCACTGGCCCAGCAGCAGGGCACTGCCCAGGCCATGCCAGAGCCGCAGGTTGCCGCCATCGGCGCGCGCAGCGACAATGCGCGGCGCCACGCCAAACTCGACCAGCCATGCCAGCAGCAGGCCAGCCACTATGAATTTCATAGCTGCCTGAGCTTGTGTGGATTGCACAAGAGCCTCTTTTTGCTTGAAAACCACCAGCATCAGCATAGCGCAGCCACTGCCGACCCAGGTTTGCGCGCTGAAAAGCTTTGCCGCCATTGCGCCCGCCATTGCC
>JACMQR010000079.1 GCA_014376885.1 Polaromonas sp. | reverse complement strand
GCCAGAGCCAGGTGCGCCCGGCGCGGCTCGCAGGCAAAAAACCGCGCGGTGCGTTCTTCGATGGCCGCCAGCAGGGCGGCCAATAGGCGGCCCTCAAAGTGATGCACGAACAAGTTGGTGACAATCGCATCCCACTGAGCAGCCGGGCCGGGCGCGGGCTTGAGTCAGCTACGGCCCAGTCCAGCACATCGGCGACCTGCATGCTTGCCGACCAGCCCAAGCGGGCATACGCCGCAAGGGTGGCCGGCGTCACCAGGCGTTGCCGGTCGAGCAACGTGAGTTCAACTGCCGGCCAGTGCGCCTTCAAGGCCTGCGCCACACCCAGCATCACAGTGCCATCGCCCGCGCCGAGTTCGAGCAGCCGCAGCGGGACTTGTGCAGCGCAGGGCGCGCGCCACCGGCCAAGTGCGCGCAGCAAAATACCCTGGGTGCCCATTGCCCGGTGGACCCGCCGCAGGTCGCGGCGCGAACGCAGCGCAGCCGGATGGTCCTCCGGCAGGCTGTCAAGCGGCTCAAGGACGACAGTGCGCACCATGTTCATGCGGCTTGCACCTCGAGCAATGCACCGTGGCAGCTGAATCCGGCGCCAAACGACGACAGCCACCACCAGCCGCCTGGCGCCTTGTCCTGCAGCGCGGCCTGCAGCACGGAATACACGAAGGCGCTGAACAGGTTGCCGTATTCCCGCAGCATGGCCGCGCTGTAACGCAGATCATCGGGCCCAAGCGCCAAGCGCCAGGCGCCTCTGCAGCGCCAGCAGCACATCGCGCCCGCCGGCATGCAAGGTCCAGGTGCTGATGTCGCGGCTTGTCAAGCCGGCCCGGCCAAGCACCGTACCAAGCACCTGCCCGGCATAGTCCGCTGCCAGCGCGGGCACGTCGCGCGTCAAGATATTCCTCAGCAGGCCCGAGCGTTGCTCGAATTTAAGGGCATCGCGCCGAGCCGGCTCGATCAGCGACGTACATCCCATCCACTCGATTCGCCGGCCTGCCATGCCTGGCTTGCCTGACAAAACCGCTGCGCCAGCACCATCGCCGAAAAGGCAGGCGCTGATCAGCACTCCCGGGTCGTTGCCGAGGTACATCGCCGCGCTGCTGACCTCAACGCAAACCGACAGCACCTTTGCACAGGCGCCCGCTTTCAGCAGCGCCGAGCCGAGTTGCAAATTAGGCAGCGCCGCCGCGCAACCTTGGCCGACCCGGTCGAACGCCTGGACATCGGCCCGCAGGCCAAGGCGCTTGGCCACATGGCCGGTCAAGCCGGGGCACAGATAGCCGGTGCAGGTGCTGACCACCACGCCTTAGATGTCCTGCTCAGACAGCCCGACGCTGGCAAGAGCGCGTTCGGCTGCCTGGCTGGCAAGCGCTGGCGCATGGTCTAGAAATTTTTTTGAAATGGTGTCCGGGTCGATGCAGAACACATCGGCCAGGCAGCCCAGTGCAAGCCGGCGCGCCTCGATGCCGTTGTCACGCTGCAAAACCGTTCATACGGCAAAATGGGCTCGGGCATCAAGCCGGGCAAACCAGTCGGAATTTTCGAACGCTGCCAGGCATTCGG
>JACMQR010000078.1 GCA_014376885.1 Polaromonas sp. | reverse complement strand
TTCCGCGCCGCCGTCAGCACCCGCTGGCTGCCCGCCCTGAAGGCGTTCCAGCCCGAACTGGTCTACATTTCGGCCGGCTTCGACGGCCACCGCGAGGACGACATGGGCAACCTCGGCCTGGTCGAGGCCGACTACGAATGGGTCACCGCGCAGATCATGGCGGTGGCTAAAGAGCACTGCCAGGGCCGGGTGATCTCGTGCCTCGAGGGCGGCTATGTGCTCAGCCCGCTGGCGCGCAGCGTGGCCGCGCATGTCAAGGTGCTGATCGGCGCCGACTGATCGGCCCTGGCGGCGCACTGCAGGCCGGGCCGAGGACATCGGGCGGGCCGCAGCCTGACAATTTGAATCAACCCTGGGATTGACCTCATCTATGGACAAGCATTACCTGACGCCGCTTTTTGCCCCCCAGTCGATTGTGGTTTTTGCCGGCCAAGTCGACAGCCCGGACAGCCTGACAGCGCGCGCCCGGGCGCTGTACCAGGCCCTGCGCGCCCAGCAATACACCGGCAGCCTGCGGTTTCTGGACATCCACACCACCGGCACGCTGGGCGAGCTGGCGCAGACCGGCGCCGATCTGGCGATCATTGCGCTGCCGCCCGCCGAGGTGGCCGCCGCGCTGGAAATCGCCGGGCGCATGACCTGTCGTTCGGCCTTGGTGATCACCAGCGGCATCGATGCCGACGGCGCTGCCGAACTCAAGCGGATTGCGCGCCGCGAAGGGGTGTTCCTGATGGGGCCCAACGGCCTGGGCCTGCAGCGCCCGCAGCTGCAGCTCAACGCCAGCGCCGCCGGGCCGATGGCCCGGCCCGGTCCGCTGGCACTGGTGTCGCAGTCGGGCGCGCTGACCGCGTCGATCCTGGACTGGGCCAGCAAGAACGGCGTCGGCTTTTCGTCGGTGGTTTCCCTTGGGGCCAACACCTCGGTCGACATTGCCCAGGTGCTCGATTTCCTGGCCAACGACCGGCAGACGCAAAGCATCGTCATCTACCTCGAAGGTATTTCCAGCGCCCGCCGCTTCATGAGCGCACTGCGCTCGGCGGCCAATGTCAAGCCGGTGGTGGTGCTCAAGGCCGGCCGCAAGCCGGCCGGCAACGAGGCGGCGCAAACCCACAGCGGCGCCATCGTCGGCAGCGACGAGGTGTTCGACGCCGCGCTGCGCCGCGCTGGCGCGGTGCGCGTGCGCTCGTTCGTCGAGCTGTTTTCAGCCGCCAAATGCCTGGCATCGCGCTACCGGCCGGTCGGCAACCGGCTGGCCATCGTCACCAACGGCGGCGGGCCCGGCGTGCTGGCTGCCGACTGGGTCAATGAAATCCATCTGGAGCTGGGCCGGCTGTCGGTGGAATCGGCCGATGCCCTCAAGCCGCTCTTGCCCGCGCTGGCGTCATTGACGGACCTGATCGACCTGTCGGAAGAAGCCACGCCCGACCATTTCAGGGCCGCGATCGAGGCCGCCGGCAAGGACCGGCAGATCGACGGCGTGCTGGCGATTTTCTCGCCCAAGGAAGGCGTGGATGCGTCGCTGGTGGCCAAGGCACTGGCCGAGGTCAAGCGCAGCATGGGCAAGCCGCTGCTGTCGTGCTGGATGGGCGATGCGTCGGTGGTGGCGGGCCGCGGCATCTTGAACGACGCGGCGATTCCGACCTTTCGCACGCCCGAAGCGGCGGTCGGCGCCTTCGGCAACATCGCCTCGTTCTACAAAAACCAGCAGCTGCTGCAGCAAACGCCGCCGCCGCTCTCGACGCTGGCCAAGCCGGACATCGAGGGCGCGCGCCTGATCATCGAAAACGTGCTGGCCGAGCGGCGCAAGGTGCTGACCGAGATGGAGTCGAAGACGCTGCTGTCGGCGTTTCACATTCCGGTCACCCAGACCATCCTGGCGCGCAGCGCCAATGAAGCCATGATGATCGCCACGCAGTTGGGCTTTCCGGTGGCGCTGAAGATCGACTCTCCGGACATCAGCCATAAGTCGGATGTCGAGGGCGTGGCATTGAACATTTCCAGCGCCCTTGGGGTGCGCGACACCTTCACCCAGATGATGCAGACCGTCGCCCGGCTCCGGCCCGAGGCGCGCATCAACGGTGTCACGGTGCAGACCATGGCGCGCGCCCGGCGCGGCCGCGAGGTGTGCGTCGGCCTGGTGACCGACGACCCGTTCGGACCGGTGATTGCCTTTGGCGCCGGCGGCACGATGATCGAGCTGATCAACGACCGGGCCATGGAGCTGCCGCCGCTCAACCAGTTCCTGGCGCGCCAGCTGATCGGCCGGGCGCGCGTGGCCGAAACCCTGGGCGCCTGGCGCGGCGCCGGCCCGGCCGATGTCGGCGCGCTGGAGCGCATCTTGCTGCGCGTCTCAGAAATGGTCTGCGAGCTGCCGCAGCTGCGCGAGATGGACATCAACCCGATCATCGTTGACGAATCCGGCGCGGTGGCGGTCGATGCGCGCATCGTGATCGACCACGCGCCGCAGGCCATCGGCGGACGCCCCAACACCTACAGCCACCTGTCAATCCTGCCCTATCCGGCGCGCTACGAGCAGGTCTGGCCGATGCGCGGCGGCGGCGAATACACCGTGCGCCCGATCCATCCGGACGACGCCCAGATGCTGCAAAACCTGATGGGCCACCTGTCGCCGGCGAGCCGCTACTTCCGCTTCATCTCGTCCATGGTCGAGCTGCCGCCGAGCATGCTGGCGCGCTTCACACTGATCGACTACGACCGCGAAATGGCGCTGGTCGCCGTGTTCAGGGAGCGCCGGTCGGGTGCCAGCGGCGAGCTTCTGGACACCGAGCGTATTGTCGGCGTGTCACGCTACATCACCAACCCCGACCAGTCGAGCTGTGAATTCGCCCTGGTGGTGGCCGACGACTTCAGCGGCAAGGGCCTGGGTTCCCGGCTGATGCTCAGCATCATGGATGTGGCCCGGGACAAGGGCCTGGCGGAAATCGAAGGCCTGGTGCTGACGCAAAACCCCGGCATGCTCAAGCTCATGAAAAGCCTGGGCTATGCCATCAAGCCGTTTGCCGAAGACCCGGACTTCAAGCTGGTCACGCACGCCCTGGTTTGACCGGCGGGCCGGCCGGCAAGCCGTTGGGTGGCGCGGCAATGCGGCACAAGCCTATCGCGTCGATTGGGAATATTGCATTGATGGGCCGGCAGTCCAGCTTTACAGTCGCGTTAGTGAATGACACCCTCAACCCACGGAAGAATGTATGTCCAACGAAATGAAATGCCCCTTTTCCAACAGCGCCCTCAAGCCCCCGCTGGCCGGAACCCGGACCAACGCCGACTGGTGGCCCAATCAGCTGAGCCTGAACATCTTGCAGCAGCACTCGGAACGCTCCAACCCGATGGGCAAGGCCTTCAGCTATGCCGACGAGTTCAAGAGCCTTGACCTGCATGCGGTGGTCCAGGACCTGCATGCCCTGATGACCGACTCGCAAGACTGGTGGCCAGCCGACTACGGCCACTACGGCCCGTTTTTCGTTCGCATGGCCTGGCACAGCGCCGGCACCTACCGCATCGCCGACGGCCGCGGCGGCTCGGGCTTTGGCACCCAGCGCTTTGCGCCCCTGAACAGCTGGCCGGACAACGGCAACCTGGACAAGGCGCGCCGCCTGCTCTGGCCGATCAAACAAAAGTACGGCCGCAAGATCTCCTGGGCCGACCTGATCGTGCTGACCGGCACGGTCGCCATGGATTCAATGGGTTTTAAAACCTATGGCTTTGCCGGCGGCCGTGAGGACGTCTGGGAGCCAGGCGAGGACATTTACTGGGGCCCCGAAGCGACCTGGCTGGGCAACGAGCGCTACAGTGGCGACCGTGAACTCGAGCAGCCGCTGGGCGCGGTGCAGATGGGCCTGATCTATGTGAACCCGCAAGGACCGGACGGCAACCCCGACCCGGTGGCCTCGGCGCGCGACATCCGCGAGACCTTTGCCCGCATGGCCATGAACGACTATGAAACCGTGGCGCTGTGCGCCGGCGGACACACTTTCGGCAAAACCCATGGCGCGGCCTCCGAAGACTTCAAGGGCGCCGAGCCCGAAGGCGCCAGCATTGAAGAGCAAGGCTTTGGCTGGACCAGCAGCTTTGGCAGCGGCAAAGGCGTGGACACCATCACCAGCGGCCTGGAAGGCGCCTGGACGCCGACGCCGACCACCTGGGACAACAGCTACTTCGACACCCTGTTCGGCTACGAGTGGGAACTGACGAAAAGCCCGGCCGGCGCCCACCAGTGGAAGCCCAAGGACGGCGCTGGCGCCGGCACTGTGCCGGATGCCCACGACCCGGCCCGGCGCCATGCGCCGTTCATGGCCACGACTGACATTGCCCTGCGGATGGACCCAGCCTACGAGAAGATTTCACGGCATTTCCACCAGAACCCGCAGGAGTTCGCCGATGCCTATGCCAAGGCCTGGTACAAGCTGACGCACCGCGACATGGGCCCGATCGCCCGCTACCTGGGTCCCCTGGTTCCCCAGGGCCAGCAGCTGTGGCAAGACCCGGTGCCCTCGGTCGACCATGAACTGGTCGGCGCACAGGACATCGCCGCGCTCAAGGCCACGGTGCTGGCCTCCGGACTGTCGATCGCGCAACTGGTCTCGACCGCCTGGGCCACGGCAGCCCCCTTTCGCGGCAGCGACAAGGGCGGCGGAGCCAATGGCGCGCGCATTCGCCTGGCGCCGCAAAAGGACTGGGAAGCCAACCAGCCGGCCCAGCTGGCCGTGGTGCTGGAAACGCTGGGCAGCATCCAGCGGGACTTCAACGGCGTGCAGTCGGGCAACAAGAAAATCTCGATCGCCGACCTGATCGTTCTGGCCGGCTCGGCTGCCGTCGAGGCGGCGGCCAAGAAGGCCGGCCACGCTGTGACGGTACCGTTCACCGCCGGGCGCACCGATGCGTCGCAAGAGCAGACCGATGTGGATTCGTTTGCGGTGCTGGAGCCGTCGGCCGATGGCTTTCGCAACTTCATCAAGCAGAACCATTCCCGACCAGCGGCCGAGCTGCTGATCGACCGGGCGAACCTGATGACGCTGACCGCACCCGAGATGACGGTATTGATCGGCGGCCTGCGCGCCCTCAATGCCAACGTTGCCCAGGCCCCGCATGGCGTGTTCACCGACCGGCCCGAGACACTGACGAACGATTTCTTCGTCAACCTGCTCGACATGGGCACGAAGTGGCAGAAGTCGGCTGCCTCCGAAGGCGTATTGGAGGGGCGCGACCGGACATCGGGCGCCGCCAAATGGACCGGCACGGTGGTCGACCTGGTCTTTGGTTCGAACTCACAGCTCCGGGCGCTGGCCGAAGTCTATGCCTGCGGCGATTCGGAGCCGTTGTTTGTGCAGGACTTTGTGGCCGCCTGGACCAAGGTGATGAACCTGGACCGCTACGACCTTGCCTGAGCTCCAGACCCTTCGTTAGGGATTTGTCCAGCGCTGTCGCCGCCCAAGCCGGAGCCATCCGGCCTCCAGCGGCGACTGCGCCATTGATTTCGCCCCGTGCGCAGTTTCTGCCCACGGGGCGTTTTCATGGCTGGCGGGCTTTTTCCAGTGCCCGTCACAGCAGCTTCATGCGCCGGGCCGATTCGCGCAGCTCGGCGCGAAAGTCCGGGTGCGCAATCGCAATCAGCGCTTCGCAGCGCTGGCGGGCAGATTTGCCGCGCAGCTGGGCCACGCCGTATTCGGTCACGACAAAGTTGATGTCGTTCTTGCTGGTGCTCACATGGGTGCCGGGCGAGAGCACCGGCGCGATGCGCGAGAGGGTGTCGTTCTTGGCGGTTGAGGGCAGCACGATAAAGGCCTTGCCGCCGCGGGAGCGGTTCGCGGCGCGCACAAAGTCGGTTTGCCCGCCGGTGCCGGAGTAGGGCGCGAACCCCAGGCTTTCCGAGCCGCACTGGCCCATGAAGTCAATTTGCAGCGTCGCATTGATGGCATGCAGGTTGTCGTTCTGGCCGGCCAGGTAGGGGTCGTTGGTGAAATTGGCCGGATGCATCTCGACCGCCGGGTTGCGGTGCAAAAAGTCGTACAGCTTTTTCGAGCCCAGGGCAAAGGTGCCAACCATCTTGCCGGGCAGGTAATTTTTCTTGCGGTTGGTGATGGCGCCGGCCTCGACCAGCGTCATGATGCCGTCGCCGATCATCTCGGTGTGCACGCCCAGATCAATCTTGTGCGTCAGCTGCATCACCACCGCATCCGGAATGCCGCCGTAACCGATCTGCAGCGTGGCGCCATCCGGAATCAGGTCGGCGACATACTTGCCGATGGCTTCCTGCACCGGGCCGATTTTCGGCAGGCCGACTTCGAGCAGCGCATCGTCGCTTTCCGTCAGCGCGGTGACCTGCGAAATATGGATGTGGCAGTTGCCGTTGGCAAATGGCACGTTCGGATTGACCTCCAGCACCACCGCCCGGGCCTGCGCAATCGCCGCCATGGTGTAGTCCACGCCCAGCGAGAGCGAGAAGTAGCCGTGTTCGTCCATCGGCGAGGCCAGGGAGAGCACCACATCGGCCGGAATCAGGCGGCGCCCGATCAGCTCGGGCAGCTCGGAAAAATTGGCCGCAATAAAGTCAGACCAGCCCGCCTGGCCGCCAGCGCGCGAGATGCCGCTGAAAAAGTAGGCCACATGCTCGATATGCCCGGTGGTTTCCGGATCGAAGTAGCCGTACTTGCGCACCGGCAGGATTTGCGAGATCCGCACATTGCGCAATTCATGGCGCGCGCTGGACAGCGCCGTCAGCAGGGCTGGCGGCTCGCCGACAGCGGTCGGTACAACCACCGTATCGCCATTCATCACCACGCCCACCGCCTCGGCGGCCGACATGCGTTTTTGCTGGTACTGGGTTTGAATGGACACGGATTGGCTCCTTTTGCAACAGCTTTTGATGATGGCACAGCAGCCTGTCGGCAGCTTGACAAAGATCAGCCGCCGCCGCGCTGCATGTACAGATCAAAGCGCTTCATGAAGGCATGGCGCTGGCGGTCATCCAGACCCTGAAATGCGAAAGTGACCTGCAGCCGCGGGATTCGCAGCAGGGCGATCCGGCGCGGCGGTGCCGGCTGCCAGTCGATGCGCAGACTGCCCGCTTCGATGTCAGCCTGCACACCAGCCCCGATGCGCTGCCAGGCATGCGCGCCCAGCGCGGCCGGCAGCCAGCCAAGCCATTGGGCTTCGGTGCAGCCCATGTCGCGCTCGAAGTTCTCCGGGTAGTGCGACTGCACCGCCGGTCAGCCGCCGGCAATCGGCGGCCAGATGGCCAGCACGTCGCCCTCGGCCAGCGTGGTCGTCAGGCGTTTTTCAGGCTCGATGTAGCGGCCGTTGACCAGCACCAAATGCACCAGCCTGGGCGGCAGGCCGAAGGGCGCGATGATCTGGCTGATGGGCGCGCTGGGTGCCACGTCGAGCTGGACGATGTTGCTGCGCCGGGCGTCGACCGGCAAATAGTCGGTCAGGGTGGCAAACAGCTTGAAGGTGATGTTCATCGGCGCCGCCCGTCGGCCGCGCCGCTCCACGCTTCTTGAGCCTGGGCGCAGGCCAGGTAGGCCTGCATCAGCCGGGTCGGGTCTTGCTTGAGCTTGTCCTTCCAGGGGCCAAGGCGAATGCCGCCCTCGACCAGGCCGCGCATCACGCCGACATGCTCGGTCCAGCCAACGCTGTTGCAGCCCACCAGCACATCGCCCATGAACTGCAGGCTCAGGTGCCGGCCCTGGCCACCGCCGGCCTGGCGCTCGGTCAGCTCCACATGGTCGGCCTGCTCGCTGCCCGGCACGCCCTGCCAGTTGCCAAAGCTCGTCGAGATCAGGCCCAGCGTGTCGAGCACATTGATCTGCGTCACGCCGCGCAGCGCGGTTTTTTGCCCGGCCATGTTGAGCGCCGCCACCCGGGCCTGCTCGGCTGCGTTGGGCTGGATGGCGCTGACAATCGTCGTGCCGCTGACCTTGTCGAAGGCCTCGGCGCAGTCGCCGGCGGCATACACATCCGGCGCGCTGGTCTGCAAATGCTCGTCGGTCAGCACGCCCTGCAGGCAGGCGATGCCGGAGTTTTCCAGAAAGCCGATGTTCGGCCTGACGCCGGTGGCGCTGATGACCAGGTCGGCTTCGACGGTTTGCCCGTTGGACAGGCGCACCTTCAGGGGCGCGCCAGGCTCGATGGCTTCCACCCGCGTGCCGGTGAACACCTGCACGCCTTGCTTTTCACACCAGTCGCGTATCATGCCGCCGGCCACCGGCCCCATCATGCGCGGCACCATGCGGTCGCCCATCTCGACGACGCTGAGCTGCACGCCGCGCTGCTTGAGCGCTTCCATGATGATGCAGCCGATGAAGCCCGCGCCCATCTGCAGCACGCGCGCACCGGGCCGGGCCAGCGCCATGATCTTGCGCGCGTCGTCCAGCGTCCAGCAGGGGTGAACGCCGTCGCTGTCGATGCCGGGAATCGGCGGGCGGGCAGGGCGCGAGCCGGTGGCAATCAGGAGCCGGTCGTAAGTCAAACACTCGCCAGAACTCAACGCTATGCTTTTGATAGCTGTATCTACAGACACAGCCTGCGCAAGCAGCTGGTTTATTCGTAAATTGGCAAAATGCGACGGCGTTTTGCGCAGGTAGGTGCCGGCCTCGTCGATGTTGCCCATCAGCAGGTAGGGAATCGCCATGCGCGAGTAGGGTGGCTCGGCCTCGTCGCCGACCAGCGTGATGGTGTCGTGGCGCGGCGCCTGCTTGCGGATGGTTTCGGCAGCGATCACGCCGGCCGGGCCGGCGCCCAGGATGACATGGTGGGTCATGGATCTGTTCTCAAATTTGACGTGCTCCTTCTCCCAAATGGCAGAAGGAGAAAGAGGAATGCGGTAATTACAGACTCAACCGTTCCCGCGTTTGCGCCGTCGGCACGCCTTCGGCATCCCAGCCGCGCGCGGCGTAGTACTTGGGCAGCATCTCGGCCAGCATGTTGACCTTGCCCTTGGCCGGACCGGACTTGGCCGGCTCGGTCAGCAGGCGCTTGGGCAGCGAGTCGTCGGCCTTGGTGAAGCCGGCGGCGTTGTTGAACTCGCGCTCCATGTTCCAGATGCGCTCGCCAATTTTTTCCAGTTCTTCAGTCGTGAACTGCTCGCCGCAGGCCGCCTGAACCTGCGGCGCAACATCGGCCAGGCCCCAGGCAAAGGAGGTGAACACGCAGATGCCGGCCGAGTCGAACGCTGCCGTCGCATCCTGGAAGGCTTTCACCAGCTCGGGCTTGCCTTCGTGCTCCAGCGGGTCGGTCTTGACCGGGATGCCGAGCACCTCGGAAGCAATGGTGTAGCCGCGCAAATGGCAGCCGCCCCGGTTCGACGTCGCGTAGGCCAGACCGATGCCCTGGATGGCTCGGCCGTCGTAGGCCGGAAACTCCTGGCCCTTGGTGGACATGGACAAGTCAGGGTGGCCGTACTTGGCAGTCAGGCGCTTCGAGCCCTGGCCGATCTCCTTGCCAAAGCCCCGGCCGTGGATGGTTTCCTCGGCCAAAAAAGCCAGCGCCGCCGCCGAACCGAAGGGTGCCTCGATGCCCAGCTGCTCTTTGCTCAGCACGCCCATTTCATAGAGCTCCATCACCGCGCCCAGCGTGGCGCCAAAGCTGATCGGGTCGATGCCTTCCTCGTTGCACAGCATGGTCACGTACTGCAATGTTTCCAGGTCCTTCACGCCGTTGGCCGCACCCAGCGCCCAGGCGGCTTCGTATTCCAGCCCGCCCGACGCGCCCCAGTACTGCGGCTTGTTGGCCACGGTGAAATGGCCCTTGTCCATCTTGCTCACCCGGCCGCAGGCAATCGTGCAGCCAAAGCAGGCCTGGTTGGTGATCAGCTGGGCCTTGCCGTCGGTGTCGCGCGGCGCGGCCATGGCTTCGGCCGAGATGTCCTTGGCGCTTTCGAACTGCACGTCCTGGTGGTTGCGCGTCGGCAGGGCGCCGACCTCGTTGATGACGTTCATCAGCACCTGGGTGCCGAAGGTCGGCAGGCCCTGGCCGGTGACGGCGTTGTCGTGCAGGATTTTTTTCTTCTCGTAGGTCACCTTCATGAAGGCTTTCGGGTCGCGCACATTGCCCACGCCCTTGGTGCCGCGCACCGCGATCGCCTTCAGGTTCTTGCTGCCCATCACCGTGCCCACGCCCGAGCGGCCGGCGGCGCGGTGCAGGTCGTTGACCACGGCGGCATACAGCACGCCGTTTTCACCCGCCTTGCCGATGCTGGAGACGCGCGTCAGCGGGTCCTGCAGACCGGTTTTCAGCAGCGCCTCGGTTTCCCAGACGCTCTTGCCCCACAGGTGGGCAGCATCGCGCAGCTCGGCGGTGTCGTCGTTGATATAGAGGTAGACCGGCACGGGCGATTTGCCCTCGAAGATCACCATGTCCCAGCCGGCCATTTTCAGCTCGGCGCCCCAGTAGCCGCCCGAATTGGAGCAGGCGATGGCGCCGGTCAGCGGCCCCTTGGTGATGACGGTGTAGCGCCCGCCGGTCGAGGCCATGGTGCCGGTGAGCGGCCCGGTGGCCCAGATGATCTTGTTCTCGGGCGACAGCGGGTCGACTTTCGGGTCGACCTCGGAGACCAGGTATTTGCTGCCCAGCCCGCGCGAGCCCAGGTA
>JACMQR010000077.1 GCA_014376885.1 Polaromonas sp. | reverse complement strand
GGCGACTCGATCTACACCAACCCCTTGATCCTGGGCTTTGCCTGGCAAAAGGGCCGGGTGCCGCTGTCGCATGCCGCGCTCATGCGGGCCATCGAGCTCAACGCCGTGCAGGTCGACAACAACAAGGCCGCTTTCGAATGGGGCCGCCGCTGCGCCCATGACCTGGCTTCGGTGGAGGCGCTGTTCAAGGCGGCGCAGGTGATCGAGTTTGTCAAAAAGCCGGCGCTCGCCGAGATGCTGGGAAAGCGCATCGCCTTCCTGACGGACTACCAGAATGCGGCCTATGCGCAGACCTACCAGGCGTTCGTGGAACAAGTCCGCACGGCCGAAGCGCCGCTGGGCAAAACCGTGCTGACCGAAGCCGTGGCCCGTTACCTGTTCAAGCTCATGGCCTACAAGGACGAGTACGAGGTGGCACGCCTGCACGCCGACACGGGGTTTCTGAACAAGGTCAATGCCATGTTCGAGGGCGACTTCACGCTGAACTACCACCTGGCGCCGCCGCTGATTTCGAAGAAAAACGACCAGGGCGAGTTGCAAAAGCGCCAGTTCGGCCCGTGGCTGCTGACCGGCTTCAGGCTGCTGGCCCGCCTCAAGGGCCTGCGCGGCACGCCGTTCGATGTGCTGGGCCGCTCGGAAGAGCGCCGGCAAGAGCGGGCGCTGATCGACGACTACCGCGCCAGCATCGAAGAAGTGCTGGTCGGCTTGAGCGCGGGCAACCATGCGCTGGCCGTGGAGATTGCCCGGATTCCCGAGCTGATCAAAGGCTACGGCCATGTCAAGGCGCGCCACCTGGCCGCAGCCCGGCCGCAATGGGCAGCGCTGCTGCAGGCGTTTCGCCAGCCAGCGGTCATTGGGCTGCCGCAGGCCGCCTGAGCCTGGCGTCCGGCGGGCCGGCCGGCGGCGCTTTTTGCGCATGCCGTGGCGCTTTGCGTGGGCCGTTCGAGCGGGCCGCTGCCCGGCCAGCTGGAAATAGCCGCACGCCTTTGGGTTGAATTCAGGGCCGGTGCCCGGCGCATACAATCCAGCGGTCCATGCGCCAGCCCTTCCCGGACTGGATGCCTGCCAGTGTTCCTTTATAAAATGTGGAGTCAGCCGTGTTTATTTCTTCCGCCTTTGCCCAAACCGCCCCAGCTGCCGCAGCAGGCGGCAGCGACATGATGTCCACGCTCACCGGCATGCTGCCCTTGGTGCTGATGTTCGTGGTGCTGTACTTCGTGATGATCCGGCCGCAGATGAGAAAGCAAAAGGAACACCGCACCATGATTGAAGCCCTGGCCAAGGGGGACGAGGTCGCCACCGCCGGGGGATTGCTGGGCAAGGTCACGCGCCTGGGCGAAGGCTACCTGACGCTGGAAATCGCCTCCGGCATCGAAGTGCAGCTGCAGCGCAGCGCGATCGTCCAGGTGCTGCCCAAGGGCGCCATCAGCAGCGCCAAATAAGCCCGGGCTGCAGAAAAACGGTCCAGCGGGGCGCGCCTGGACAAGCCCGGCCTGCTGTTTGTTCATCCGTTCACCAGAAACAAATTTTCATGAATCGTTATCCGGCCTGGAAGTACGTCCTTATCGCGGCGGTGCTGCTGATTGCAGCCTTGTACACGCTGCCCAACTTTTTTGGCGAAGCGCCCGCCGTTCAGATTTCCAGCAGCAAGTCCACCGTCAAGGTGGACACGACGACGCTGGCCAAGGTCGAGCAGGCGCTCCAGCAAGCGGGCATCGCGGCAGACGGCATCACGCTGGAAGCCGGCTCCATCAAGGCGCGCTTTGGCAACACCGACATCCAGGGCCGGGCCAAGGACGCCATCCAGGCGGCGCTTTCCCCGGACCCTGCCAACCCGGCTTTTGTCGTTGCGCTCAATTTGCTGTCCCGCTCTCCGGCCTGGCTGACCGCGCTGCATGCCAATCCGATGTACCTCGGGCTTGATCTGCGCGGTGGCGTGCACTTCATGCTGCAGGTGGACATGCAGGCGGCGCTGACCAAGCGCGCCGAGTCGCTGGCCGGCGACATTCGCCTGCTGCTGCGCGAAAAGAACATCCGCCATGGCGGCATCGCCCGCAACGCCCAGGCCATCGAAATCCGGTTTCGCGACTCGGCCACGCTCACAGCCGCCAAAAACCTGGTCCAGGACCAGCTCCCCGACCTGCAACTGGCCGAGGCGCCCGACGGCACCGAGTACAAACTGACCGCCAGCATCAAGCCGGAGGCGGCGCGCCGCATCCAGGACCAGGCGCTCAAGCAGAACATGGTGACGCTGCACAACCGGATCAACGAGCTCGGCGTGGCCGAGCCGGTGATCCAGCAGCAGGGCATCGACCGCATCGTGGTGCAGCTGCCCGGCGTGCAGGACACGGCCAAGGCCAAGGACATCCTGGGCCGCACCGCCACACTGGAGATGCGCCTGGTCGAGGACAGCGCCGAAGCCCGGGCCGCCGAGAACAGCAACGGTCCGGTGCCGTTCGGCGCCGAGCGCTTTTTCGAGCGCAACGGCCAGGCGGTGATCGTCAAGAAGCAGGTCATCCTGACGGGTGACAACCTGACCGACGCCCAGCCCGGCTTTGACTCGCAAAACCAGCAGCCCAAGGTGGACCTGACGGTGGATGCCAAGGGCGGGCGCATCATGCGCGACACCAGCCGCGAAAATCTCAAAAAGCGCATGGCGATCTTGCTGTTTGAAAAAGGCAAGGGCGAGGTGCTGACCGCGCCCGTCATCCAGGGCGAGCTTGGCAACCGGTTCCAGATTTCCGGCTCGATGAGCGTGGCCGAAGCCAGCGACCTGGCCTTGCTGCTGCGCGCCGGCTCCCTGGCCGCGCCCATGGACATCATCGAGGAGCGCACCATCGGCCCGACGCTGGGCGCAGAAAACATCACCAAGGGCTTTCACAGCGTGTCCTGGGGCTTTGCGGTGATCGTGGCCTTCATGGCCGC
>JACMQR010000076.1 GCA_014376885.1 Polaromonas sp. | reverse complement strand
TTGTAGATTTTCAGCGAGGGGTTGGTCAGCAGGCCATAGCGGTAGAAACGCTCGATGTCGTTGCCCTTGTAGGTGCTGCCGTCGCCCCAGATGTTGACATCGTCCTCCTTCATCGCGGCGACCAGCATGGTGCCGGTGACAGCGCGGCCCAGCGGCGTGGTGTTGAAGTAGGTCACGCCGGCGGTGGTGATGTGAAAGGCGCCAGCCTGCAGCGCGGCCAGGCCCTCGGCGGCCAGCTGGCTGCGGCAGTCGATCAGCCGGGCTTGGCTTGCGCCGTACTGCAGCGCCTTGCGCGGGATGTCTTCATAGTCCGGCTCGTCGGGCTGGCCCAGGTTGGCGGTGTAGGCGTAGGGAAGTGCGCCCTTGAGCTTCATCCAGTGCAGCGCGGCGCTGGTGTCCAGGCCACCGGAAAAGGCAATGCCGACTTTCTGGCCGGCGGGAAGGTTTTGAAGAATGGTGGCCATGGTGTGGGTGTGTTTCTGCGTGGGCAAGATGTCAGGCGAAGTGGCAAATGTAGTGGTAGGCGTCACAACCGGCTGCGACCCGGATGTCGAACGTCGAATGGGCTGGCACGCTGAAGCGCTCGCCGGCGCGTGACAGCAGCCAGTCGTCGCTGCCCGCCAGCCGGTACTCGCAGGCGCCGCCAACGCACTCCATGATTTCGGCAGCGCCGGTGTTGAAGGTTAGGCTGGCCGGCAGGATCACGCCCACTGATTTTTTGGAGCCGTCGGCAAATGTGATGCCGTGGCTGATGCACTTGCCGCCGAAATACACATTGGCCTGGGTCTGAACAGTGATGTTGTCGATTTTTTCGGTGGTCATGGGAGTTTTGTGAGGAGGAGGGCGCGGCGCCGTCGTGCGGGACAGGTCAAGCCCGGATTTTAGGCCAGCGGGCCGCCCAGGCTGGGCGAATATGAATCCGGAGGGCCGCTGGCGGCGTATCAATCCCATGGACAATGATGTCCATGAAACCAGAAAGCCCGGATAGCCAATTGATTGCCCTTCTTGACCGTGTTGCGCTGGCCGACGAGTCGGCGCTCAAAGAGCTGTACGCGCGGACTTCTTCAAAACTCTACGGCGTGGCGGTGCGGGTGGTGACCAACCGTGACTGGGCCGAGGACGTGCTCCAGGAAGCCTATCTGAACATCTGGAAGATTGCCGGCGACTACAAGGCCAGCTTGTCGCCGCCGATGGCCTGGATGGGCCTGCTGGTGCGCAGCCGGGGCCTGGACTTTCTGCGCCGCCGGGCTTCGGACCGGGCTGACCGGATGCAGGAGCTCGACGAGGTGATTTCCGACACGGTGGCCGGCGATTCGCCCAACCCGATGGACACCAGCCAGGCGAGTGAGCAGGCCTGGGCGCTTCACCAGTGCCTGAGCCAGCTTGAAAACCGGCAGCGCGAGGTGGTGAGCCTGGCCTACCTGCGCGACCTGAGCCACAGCGAGCTCGCCCAGCAGCTCAGGCTGCCCTTGGGAACCGTGAAAACCTGGATCCGGCGTGGCCTGGAGCAGCTGCGCGGCTGCATGGGAAGGTTCGCATGAATCTGAACAACAAACCGTTGCTGATCGACCAGCTGGCCGCCTGCTATGCGCTGGGCACCCTGCGCGGCGGCGCCCGCCGGCGCTTTGAGACATTGGCGCGCGACAACGCCACCCTGCGCGCGGCGGCGCTGATCTGGCAAAGCCGCCTGGCCTCGGTGGCTGAACTGCAGCCGGAAGCGGCTCCCAGTCCGGCCGTCTGGAAGCGCATCGAAAACCTGGTCAACGCTGAAAAGCAGGCGCAGGCCATGCGGGCTGCCCGCAGCGCGCCTGCTGCGCCAGCGGCCGGCGGCGGCAACTGGTGGTCCAGCTTGGGCTTGTGGCGCGGTGCCACAGCGGCTGGGGCTTTTGCCGCTGTGGTTGCGGTGGTCACCGGCGTGAGTCTTAACACCCAGTTAAGCAGCCAGGTTCAGGCGTTGAACGCCAAACTGCTGTCAACGCCTGCGATCGAGTATGTCGCGGTGCTGGCCGACGACAAGGCGTCGGCGTCAATCCTTGTGACCTTTGATCCAAACAGCAAAAAACTGTTGCTCAAACGGCTGGGCAACTTTCGCGAGCAGCCCGACAAGTCGCTCGAACTGTGGGCCTTGCCGCCAGGCGAGCCGGCCAAGTCGCTGGGCGTGATGAGCGGCGATGCGGTGGTGCAGCTGACCGCGTTGGTCAGCGACATCCATCGCTCGACCGTGCTGGCGGTGACGCTCGAGTCCAAGGGCGGCGTGCCATCCGGCACCGCCGCCACCGGGCCGATTCTCTTTAAAGGCGCGCTGATCAAAACGCCTGGATAGGGCAGGGCGGCGTCCTGAGCGCAGATGCTGCGCTGGAAAAAATAAAAAGGGACGGTTTTAACCGTCCCTTTTTTTCAGCCCGAAAACTTGCCAAACCCGGCCTAGCGCCAGCGGCCGTGCAAGCCGCCATAACCGCGGCTGTAGCCAAAGTTCAGCGACAAGCCGATGGGCGGATAAGACGGTCCGTAATAAGACGGGCCGTAGTACGGGCGCGGTGCATAGGCCGGGTAATAGGCCGGGTAATAGGCTGGGTAATAGACCGGAGCCGCCGCCACCCCCACCGGCTGCACAAACACCGGCTGCGGCTGCATGGCTGGCGGCTGGTAATAGGGTTGCGGCTGGTAGGCGGCTTGCGGCGCTGCCTGGAGCGGCTGGGCAACCGGCTCGATGGCGCCGACCGGCGTCACCCGCAAGCGCAAATGCAGGCCCGGGTCGTTGGGCAGTTGCGCGGAGTACTGCGCGCCCTGGTATTCATACACCACATTGAAATAGCTGGTGCGGTTTTCGTAATACGTCTGCGTGCCGCATTGCTGGACGTTTTGCAGCTGGTTGTTCGGCCCTTCGATGCGGTCGCCGACCACGGCCCCGCCGACCAGGCCGATCATGGTGGCCACGGCGCGTCCGCCGCCATTGCCGATCGCATTGCCCGCAGCGCCCCCGGCAATCGCGCCCATCAGGGCGCCCGCGCCGGACTTGGGTGCCTGCGTCACCAAGGTCTCATTGGTGCACACCTGGCGCGGCACGGCAATTTGCTGCACCACCGGCGTGCTGGAAATCACCCGGGCCAGGATGTCCAGGGCCGAAGCGGGCGCCGACGCCAGGGCCGCGGCCGCCACGGCAAAGGCCATGAATGGGTGAGCGAATGCGGGTTTCATCTGGCACCTTCTTTCGACTGACTGATTAACTGACTGACCCGGCCGGCCCGCTCCGGGCGGCCGACAGCCGGTTTCGAGGAGCAGCTGGATTTTAGTGAATCGGAGTCGTTTTGACTGGCAAAGTTCGGTGGCCGGTCTGTAAAGATGGTGACCAGCCGCTTTGGTCCGGGCAGCCTAGACGCGCCTGGCCCAGTCGGGCGCGTCAAAGCCGACCGTGATGGCGTTGCCCCAGTCCACCACCGGGCGCTTGATGAGGCTGGGGTGGGCCTGCATCAGCCACAGGGCGCCGGCCGCGTCGGCGGCGCCCGCCTGACTGTCGGCGTCCAGCGCGCGCCAGGTCGTTCCCCGGCGGTTAAGCAGCGTTTCCCAGCTTGAGGCCTGCGCCCACCGGGCCAGCGCCTCGGGCGGTACGCCCTGCTTTTTGAAGTCGTGGAAGGTGTGCGCCTGGCCGTGCGCTGCCAGCCAGGCCCGGGCTTTTTTAACGCTGTCGCAGTTCGCAATGCCGTAGACGGTGATCATGGTGTGAATTTCAGTGGTTTTATGTCAATTGCCAGCATTGTGCAATCTGCATAGGCTTTGTTAGCTATTAGTTGTGTAGCGTCAGGCTTTTGTGCAGCGCCGGGGCCAATGCACCTGATGGCAGGCGCCGGAGGGATTTTCGCCTGCCCGAAACCGATAAGCGTACCGGTTCATGGTTTTGCGCCATGCGCGACAATCCAAGGCTCTATGCAACATTTCACCGAACTGGCCGACTGGCTTGCCCATTGCGAGCGCCTGCATCCCACCAGCATCGACATGGGCCTGGAGCGCGTGCGCACCGTGGCCGGTCGCATGGGCTTGAAATTCGACTGCCCGGTCATTACCGTGGCCGGAACCAACGGCAAAGGCTCGACCTGCGCCATGCTGGAGGCCATCTTGACCGAGGCGGGCTACCGCACCGGTGTCTACACCTCGCCCCATCTGGTGCATTTCGAGGAGCGCTGCCGGGTGCGCTGCGAGATTTCCAGTGCTCCTGATCTGGTAGCAAACTTTGCCCGTGTGGAAAGCGCGAGGGTTGCAAACGGTAATGAAATTTCGCTGACCTATTTTGAATTCACCACCTTGGCGATTTTGCAGCTGCTGGCCGATGCCCGGCTCGATGTCGCCATTTTGGAGGTCGGCCTGGGCGGCCGGCTGGACGCGGTCAACATCCTGGACGCCGACTGCGCCGTCATCACCAGCATCGACCTGGACCATATGGAGTTCCTCGGCACCACCCGGGAAGCCATCGGTTTTGAAAAGGCCGGCATCATGCGCGCCGGCCGGCCGGTGGTGGTGAGCGATCCGGTGCCGCCGCAAAGCGTGCTCGACCAGGCCGCCCGGCTGGGCGCGGACCTGTGGCGCTTTGGTCAGGACTTCAATTTTTCGGGCGACAAGCTGCAGTGGAGCTGGGCCGGCCGGGGCCGGCGCTACGCCGGCCTGGCCTATCCGGCACTGCGCGGCGCCAACCAGCTGGTCAACGCTTCGGGCGTGCTGGCGGCGTTGGCTGCCCTGCGCGACCGTCTGCCGGTGACGGCGCAGTCGGTGCGCAGCGGCTTGTCGATGGTCGAGCTGCCAGGGCGCTTTCAGATCGTTCCCGGCCAGCCGACGCTGGTGCTGGATGTGGCGCACAACCCGCATTCGGTGGCGGCGCTGACCGAAAACCTTGACGCCATGGGTTTTTACCCCTGCACCCATGCGGTGTTCGGCGCCATGGCCGACAAGGATGTCGGCCCCATGCTGGCGCGCATCGGCCCGCTGGTCGACAAGTGGTACTTCACCGACCTGCCAACGCCGCGCGCGGCCGCTGGCGAGGCATTGCGCGCCGCCTGGCTGGCGGGCAACCGGCGCACCGATGTCACCGCCACTGCCCACCCGACGCCGCAAGCAGCCCTGGACGCGGCTGTCAAGGCGGCAAACCCGACTGATAGAATCGTCGTCTTTGGTTCGTTCTACAGCGTCGGCGGCGTCCTGGAGCACGGCGTGCCGCGTTTTTCGGCGCCGCACCTTGCGGCCTGATGGCAAAGCGGGCTGAACCGGCCTGAGCCGCTAGCGGCCCGACCCCCTGTTGGTTTTTAACGGATTTCAACCCACACCATGCCGTTTTTCAAGTTTCGCCGGGGTGATGCTGCTGCGGTCCCGCAGGCGGCCTCGGCCGCCCAGACGCAAAGCGTGGAAATGCTGCGCAAACGCGCCCGGCACCGCTTGATGGGCGCCTCGGTGCTGGTGCTGCTGGGCGTTGTCGGTTTTCCCCTTCTGTTTGAAACCCAGCCCCGGCCGGTGGCTGTCGACATTCCCATTGAAATTCCCGGAAAAAATTCCGTCAAGCCTTTGACCGTGCCGGCGCCAGGCGCGGCCGCTGCGCCCGAGCCTGCCAAAGCGCCGCAGCCAGTGCCTGCGCCGGCTGCGGTGGTGGCTGCTGCCAGCCCACCGCCTGCCGAGGCGATTTATCCGACGCAACCGGTGCCTGCGCCTGCCGAGCCTGCACCTTTAGTTATAAAAAAAGAAGCAAGGCCAGAATCTCGGCAGGATGCCAAGCCCGAGGCCCGCGCCGAAACCAAACCGAAACCAGAAGCCAAGCCAGAGCAAAAGGCCGACGCCCGGCCCGCCCCTGCCGCAGAGCCCCGGCCAGCGCCCAAGCCGGCGGCAGCCAGCGACGACGGCGCTCGCGCCACCGCCTTGCTCAACGGCGCGGCGCCGCAGCAGCCAGCCCGGCCCGCCGAGCCGCCCCGGCCGGCCGCCACCGAAGGCACCAAGGCGGTCAGCGCGGAAACCAAGGGCCGGATGGTGGTGCAGGTGGGCGCTTTCGCCGATGCCGCCAAAGCCGACGAGACGCGCCGCAAGCTTGAAAAGGCCGGACTGAGCACCTACACCCAGATCGCCGACACCAAGGACGGCAAGCGCATCCGGGTTCGTGTGGGTCCGTTTTCGAGCAAGGCCGAGGCGGAAAAGGCGGTCAACAAGATCCGGTCGCTGGACCTGCCGGTCGCGATCCTGAGTTTTTGAGCCACCAGCCCTTGGCCGCGCTGTGACGCCGTTTGACTGGATGCTGGCCGGGGTGCTGGCCGTGTCCTTGCTGCTGGGCGCCTGGCGCGGGCTGGTCTACGAGGTGCTGTCGGTGCTGGGCTGGGCGGCTTCTTTTTATTCAGCGCAGTGGTTTGCGCCAGCGGTGGCCGGACTGCTGCCCTGGCCGACGGCCTCGGAGCCGGTGCGTTATGCCGCCGCCTTTGTGCTGGTGTTCATCGCCGCGCTGTTTGCGGCCGGTTTGCTGGCGGCGCTGCTGAAAAAGCTGGTCGATGCCATCGGCCTGCGGCCGGTGGACCGCACGCTGGGTGCGGCGTTCGGCGTGCTGCGCGGCCTGATCCTGCTGCTTGCCATGACCGTCGTCATTGACATGACGGCGCTCAGGTCAAGCGGCTGGTGGCTCGAGTCCAGCGGGGCCAGGCTGCTGAGCGCCGGGCTGGCTGGCCTCAAGCCGATGCTGCCCGAAGCGTTTGCCAGGGTTCTGGACTGATTTTTTTTTGAGCTTCGTTGAGCAATCAACCCATCACGAGTAACACACCATGTGCGGAATAGTTGGAATCGTCAGCAAGGCCCCGGTCAACCAGCTGATCTACGACGGGCTGCTGCTGCTGCAGCACCGCGGGCAGGATGCCGCCGGCATCGTCACCCAGCAGGGCCGCAAGTTCTATATGCACAAGGCCAAGGGCATGGTGCGCGATGTGTTTCGCACGCGCAACATGCGCGCTCTGCCAGGCAACGTCGGCCTGGGCCAGGTGCGCTACCCGACGGCCGGCAATGCCTTCAGCGAGGACGAGGCGCAGCCGTTTTATGTCAACGCGCCGTTTGGCCTGGTGCTGTCGCACAACGGCAACCTGACCAATGCGGCCGAGCTCAAGGCAGAGCTGTTCAACACCGACCACCGGCACATCAACACCGACAGCGACTCCGAAGTGCTGCTCAATGTGCTGGCGCATGAGTTAGAGAAAACCACCCGCGGCCTGCCGCTGACCCCGGGCGACGTGTTTGCCGCCGTGCGCGGCGTGCACCGGCGCGTCAAGGGCTCGTATGCGGTGGTGGCGCTGATCGCCGGCCATGGCCTGCTGGCCTTTCGCGACCCGTTCGGCATTCGCCCGCTGTGCATCGGCCATGGCCAGAACGAAGGATTCGCCACCGTCATGGTGGCCAGCGAGTCGGTGGCGCTGGAAGGCACGGCGCACCAGTTCGAGCGCGACATCGCGCCCGGCGAGGCGGTGTATGTGGACCTGGACGGCCAGGTGCATGCCGAGCAGTGCGCGGCAAAGGCCCAGCTGATGCCCTGCATCTTCGAGTTTGTCTACCTGGCGCGGCCGGACTCGGTGCTTGACGGCATTTCGGTCTACCAGGCGCGCCTGAACCTGGGCGAGACGCTGGCCAAGCGCGTTGTCTCGACCGTGCCGCCCAGCGAGATCGACGTGATCATTCCGATTCCCGAATCCAGCCGCCCGAGCGCCACCCAGCTGGCGCACCTGCTGGGCATTCCCTACCGCGAGGGCTTTGTCAAGAACCGCTATGTCGGCCGCACCTTCATCATGCCGGGGCAGGGTGTGCGAAAGAAATCGGTGCGCCAAAAGCTCAATGTGATTGCCAGCGAGTTCAAGGGCCGCAATGTGCTGCTGGTCGACGACTCGATCGTGCGCGGCACCACCAGCCGAGAAATCGTGCAGATGGCGCGCGACGCCGGCGCGCGCAAGGTCTACCTGGCCAGCGCCGCGCCGCCGGTGCGCTTTCCGAATGTTTACGGCATCGACATGCCGACGCCGGACGAGCTGGTAGCGCACGGCCGCAGCGTGGAAGAAATCCGCCGCGAAATCGGCTGCGATGCGCTGATCTACCAGGATGTGGAAGGCATGAAGCGCGCCATCCGCTCGCTCAATCCGGCGCTCGACGGCTTTGACGCCTCCTGCTTTGATGGCGTGTATGTCACCGGCGACGTGACCGCCGAGACCATTGCCGCCATGAATTCAGCGCGCGGCGACACAGCCGAAAAAATTGGCGAAGACAGCGACGTCGATGTGGATGTGTCGCGTCTGGCGCTGCCCAATCCGCAGGAGGCTTGACATGACCCACAAACCATTGCCCGACAACCTGCATCCCGACACGCTGGCCGTGCGCGCCGGCATCGAGCGCAGCCAGTATGGCGAAAATTCCGAAGCCCTCTATTTGACCAGCGGCTTTGTGCAGCCCGATGCCGAAACCTCGGCGCGCCGCTTTGCCGGCACCGAGCCCGGCTATACCTATGCCCGCACGTCCAATCCAACGGTTGCCGGCTTTGAGCAGCGGCTGGCCGCGATGGAAGGCACCGAAGCGGCGATTGCCGCGTCCAGCGGCATGGGCGCCATCTTGATGATGGGCATGGGCCTGCTCCGGGCCGGCGACCATGTGGTGTGCTCGCAGTCGGTGTTCGGCTCGACGCTGAACCTGTTCGGCAAGGAATTTGCCAAGTTCGGCATCGACACCACCTTTGTGTCGCAAACCGACATCGCGCAGTGGCAGGCCGCCATGCGGCCGAACACCAAACTGCTGTTTGCCGAAACCCCGACCAATCCGCTGGGCGAGGTGTGCGACATCCGGGCCCTGGCCGACCTGGCGCATGAATCTGGCGCGCTGCTGGCGGTGGACAACTGCTTTTGCTCGCCGGCGCTGCAACTGCCGGCCGCACTGGGAGCTGACCTGATCATCCATTCGGGCACCAAGTACCTCGACGGGCAGGGCCGGGTGATGGCCGGCGCAATCTGCGGGCCTTCAAAGCTGATCGTCGATGTGTTCGGGCCCATCGTGCGCACCGCCGGCATGGTGCTGGCGCCGTTCAATGCCTGGGTGGTGCTCAAGGGCCTGGAAACATTGCGCATCCGCATGCAGGCGCAAAGCGCCACCGCGCTGGCCATGGCGCAGTGGCTGCAAACGCATCCGGCGGTGGCCCGGGTGTATTACTCCGGGCTGGCGTCGCATCCCCAGCATGAACTGGCCATGCGCCAGCAGTCCGGGCTGGGCGGCGCCGTGCTGTCGTTCGACGTGCACGGCAGCGACCCGGCGGTTGCCCGGGCCAATGCCTTCCGGGTGATCGACAGCACGCGGGTGGTCAGCATCGCCACCAACCTGGGCGACACCAAGACCATCATCACCCACCCCGGAACCACCTCCCATGGCCGCCTGAGCGAAGCCCAGCGACAGGCCGCGGGCATTGGCCAGGGCCTGATCCGCCTGGCGGTCGGTCTTGAGTACATCGACGATCTGAAAGCCGACCTGGCGCGTGGCCTGGACAGCTTGACATGACACATAAAACCCGAACCCGCTTTGCCCCGTCGCCCACCGGCTTCATCCACCTGGGCAACATCCGCTCGGCGCTTTATCCGTGGGCCTTTGCCCGCGCCACCGGCGGCGACTTTGTCCTGCGCATCGAAGACACCGATGTCGAGCGCTCCAGCCAGGCGGCGGTCGATGTGATCATCGAAGGCATGCGCTGGCTGGGGCTGGACTATGACGAAGGCCCGTTTTTCCAGATGCAGCGCATGGACCGCTACAAGGCGGTGCTGGCCCAGATGGTGGCCGCCGGCCACGTCTATCCGTGCTACACGAGCGTGGCCGAACTCGATGCGCTGCGCGAAGCCCAGATGGCCGCCAAGGAAAAACCGCGCTACGACGGCACCTGGCGGCCCGAGCCGGGCAAGCTGCTGCCGGCGATTCCCGAGGGCGTGGCGCCGGTGCTGCGCTTTAAGAATCCACAGGGCGGCTCGGTGGTCTGGGACGACAAGGTCAAGGGGCGCATTGAAATCAGCAACGACGAACTCGACGACCTGGTGATTGCCCGGCCCGATGGCACGCCGACCTACAACTTTTGCGTGGTCGTCGACGACATGGACATGGCCATCACGCACGTGATCCGCGGTGACGACCATGTGAACAACACGCCGCGCCAGATCAACATCCTGCGCGCCTTGGGCCAGGACGTGCCGGTCTATGCCCATCTGCCGACGGTGCTCAACGAGCAGGGCGAAAAGATGAGCAAGCGCAGTGGCGCCAAGCCGGTCACGCAGTACGCCGCCGAGGGTTACCTGCCTGATGCCATGGTGAACTACCTGGCGCGCCTGGGCTGGAGCCATGGCGACGACGAAATCTTCAGCCGCGAGCAGTTTTTGCAATGGTTCAGTCTGGACCATCTGGGCAAGAGCGCGGCCCAGTTTGACGAGGCCAAGCTGCGCTGGGTCAATGCCCAGCATCTCAAGGCCATGCCGGACGACACGCTGGCGGTGCTGGTGCAACCCTTTTTGGCCCAGCAAGGCGTGACGGGTGTTGATGCGGCCTGGCTGGCGCGCGGCTGCGCCCTGCTCAAGGACCGCTGCAGCACCCTGGTCGAGCTGGCCGAGTGGCTCAAGCGGCTGGCCGTCGGCGCCCCGGCCAGCCCGGCGGACATTGCCAGCCATGTGACCAAGGCGGTGCGGCCGGCGCTGGCGCTGCTGGCGCTGGCGCTGGCGGGCTGCGAATGGAGCAAACCGGCCATTGCCGCAGCGATCAAGCAGGTGCTGCTGGAAACCGGGCTGAAGATGCCGCAACTGGCGATGCCGGTGCGCGTGCTCCTTCTGGGAACCGCCCAGACGCCGTCCCTGGACGCGGTCATGGAACTCATGGCGCGGCAAAAAGTGATCGATAAACTGAATTAAATTCGCAAATCGAAAAGTCACCGTGTTTTCTCGCTATAATTTGAGGCTCGACAGGTTGCCAAGCAATTGGTGACAAGGGGGGTATAGCTCAGCTGGGAGAGCGCTTGCATGGCATGCAAGAGGTCATCGGTTCGATCCCGTTTACCTCCACCAAAGTTGTTGAAAAGAGTTTAGATATTTTTGGCAGGCTTTAAAAAGCCTGTTCCGGAAGTTCCCAGGTTGAGACCCCATCGTCTAGAGGCCTAGGACACTACCCTTTCACGGTAGGTACCGGGGTTCGAATCCCCGTGGGGTCGCCAAATT
>JACMQR010000002.1 GCA_014376885.1 Polaromonas sp. | reverse complement strand
GGTCTTGTTTTTTATCCATCGCAAATCCTTTCAACACCCCCGACCCTACAGAAATGCACGCCTACATCACCTTGTTAAGCACCATGAACTATCTGCCGGGCGTGATCACCTTGGCGGAGTCACTAAAGCGCGCCGGCGCGGGCCCGCCGCTGATTGTCGGCCTGTCGGCCTCGATTCCTGCCAAAGCCGAGGCCTTGCTCACCAGCCGGGCCCTGCAGTTCATGCGGCTGCCGGCCGACTCCCCCCTGCCGCCCGTGCCCGGCCAGACGGCGCATCACTGGACGAACACCTTCGACAAGATCCATTTTTTCGGCCTGGCACGGTTTGAAAAGCTGGTTTACCTCGACAGCGACATGATCGTGCTGGACAACATTGACCACCTGTTTGAAAAACCGCACATGTCGGCTGTGGCTGCCGGGCGCCTTGTTCATGCCGACTGGACCCGCCTCAATTCGGGCCTGATGGTCATCGAGCCGGAGGAAGGCCTGCCGTCACGGATTGCAAAAATGCTCGAACCCGCGCTGGACCGGGCTGCAAAACTGAGCAGCCAGGCGATTGGCGACCAGGACCTGATCAACGAATACTACAAAGACTGGCCCATGCAGCCGGGCCTGCATCTGGACGACGGCTACAACCTGTTTCACGCCCATGCGGACGCCTACATCAACGACCACGGCTACGGCCTGGACCACGCGGCGCGCCCGGCGAGTGATTTGCAACCCAGACCCATCCATGTGCTGCATTTTTCCGGCCCGGTCAAACCGTGGACCGCACGCGCCTGGCTCAAGCATGCGCTGGGCAGTTTCAAGCCGGATGCGTCGCCGTGGGAAAGAAAGGCATTTGCGATGTACCGCAAGCTGTTGAGCCAAAGTCTGCCGCAGACCTGAGACCAGGGCAGTTTTAGGCGCCTGCTGGCCCGCCGCGAATTTTTCTCATGCGCGCAGTGCGCCGCAGGTTGCCCACATGCACGCACAGGTACGGTGCACGCTCCCGACCTGTGCGGTCAGTGCGGCTTTAGCCGAGCCGCTTTTGAAAGAACTGCGCCTTGCCCATCGCCGGGTCCAGCTCGTAGCCGGCAAAGCCAACGCGCTCATACAGCCGGATGGCGCTGGCGTTGCCGGCCAGCACTTCAAGCGTCAGCTTGCAGGCGCCGCGCTGGCGGGCAATGGTTTCAACCAGCGCCAGCATCTGTTCGGCAACGCGTCGGCCGCGGTGGCTGGCGAGCACCGCCACATCATGGACATTGACCAGCGGGCGGCAGGCAAAGGTTGAAAAGCCTTCGATGCAGTTGACCAGGCCGACCGCCTGCCCGCCGGCAAAGGCCAGCACGCTGAAGGCCTGCGGCCGGGCAGCCAGCTCAGTCGCCAGATTGGCTTTGGCAAACGCACCGAGCGCTGCGCCGCCCCCGGCCGGGTCTTGCGCATAGGCGTCGAGCAGGTCCACCAGCGCCTGGGCATGCAGCGGGTTGTGGTAGTCGGCCTGGCAGACCTGCACAGGGGCGGCATTGGCGGTTTGCAGCATGTCATGCATCTTTTTTAAAACGGGTTGTCAATCTTAACGACCGGCTGATGCTTGACCGCAAACCGGCACGGCCGGGCCACCAGAATGGCTTTACCGCAGATTTACCGGTCCATTTCCCGGCCCGCATCGGCGCCTGCTGGCTTGCAGTGATAATTATTCAGCCTACTGTTTTGCAGGGTGCTGCAGGGCTGGCGCCGGGCCTGGGCAGAGCGCCCCGCCCACAATTATAAAAATCAGCATGCCGTGCCCAGTGTTTTGGCGCGGCTTGCAAAAGGACAGCCGATGGCTCCCCATGTCGATACACCGCCGGTCCGCTCCACCTCCTCTCCGGCCCGACGCCTGAGCCGCCGCGCGCGCCTGGTGGGCAGCCTGCTGGCCTTGCTGACGCTGGCCGGCACGGGCTGGCTGGCCTGGCACCTGACGCGTCCGGATGCGCCACCCGATGCGGCCGGACGCGCCGGCGGCGCGGGCGCACGGCGCGCTGCGCCGGCCAGCACGGTCGGCGTGGCTACGGCCGAAAACAGCCGGCTGCCGGTCATCCTCGAAGCCCTGGGCACGGTGACGCCGCAGGCCAGCGTCAAGGTGCGGCCGCAGGTGTCGGGCGTGCTCGAAAAGGTGCTTTTCAAGGAAGGCCAGATGGTGCGCGCCGGCGACCT
Source organism: Polaromonas sp. (assembly GCA_014376885.1). Classification (GTDB taxonomy): domain Bacteria; phylum Pseudomonadota; class Gammaproteobacteria; order Burkholderiales; family Burkholderiaceae_C; genus Polaromonas. The sequence goes on along the minus strand of JACMQR010000002.1, from coordinate 4,500 downwards.
GCTGGCCACCATCGACCCGCGCCAGTTCGAGCTGGCGCTGTTGCAGGCCAGCGGCCAGCGCCAGCGCGACGAGGCGCAGCTGGCCAGCGCGCGCGTCACCCTGGCGCGCTTCACCACGCTGCTGGCGCAGGACTCGATAGCCCGCCAGGAGGTCGACAGCCAGACGGCCCTGGTCAAGCAGCTCGAAGGCACGGTGATGATCGACAAGGCCAATGAAGGCCTGGCCCGGCTGAACCTGGGTTACGCCCGGGTGGTGGCGCCGATTACCGGCCGGGTCGGGCTGCGCACGGTCGATGTGGGCAATGTCGTCAGCAGCACAGACGCCAACGGCATTGCGGTCATCACCCAGGTCAGCCCGGTCGATGTGCTGTTTGCCGTGCCGCAGGACCAGGCGGCGGCCCTGCAGCAAGCTGCCGGCGCGGGCACCGCCATGAAAGTCACCGCCCTGGACCGGACCCGGGCCAGCGCGCTGGACACCGGCCTGTTTGCCTCGCTGGACAACCAGGTCGATGTGCAAACCGGCACGGTCCGGGCCAAGGCGCGTTTTGCAAACCGCGAGCTGGCGCTGTTTCCCAGCCAGTTTGTCAATGTGCGGCTTGAATTGCGCGTGATTGACAACGCGGTGACGGTGCCGGTCGCGGCCCTGCGCCACGGCAATGCCGGCGACTATGTGTACGCGGTGAATGCGGCCGAGCGCACGGTCAGCCTGCGGCCGGTGGAACGCGGCCTGATGACGACGGACAAGGTGCAGATCATTGCCGGCCTGAAGGCGGGCGAGCAGGTGATCACCGAAGGCGCGGACCGGCTCAAGGACGGCGCCTCGGTGGTGCTGCCCGGCGACAGCCCCAGGGGGATGAACGGCGGCGCAGGCAAAGCCAACAGCGCCAAGCGCCAGCGCCCCGGCGCTCCGGCCGACGGTCCCCGGCCGGGCGCCTCCAGCAGCACGGCCGATGGCCCGGCCACGCCCGCCGCCGATGCGGCCAGCGCGCAGCGCCACCGGCGCGCCTCGCAGGCCGAGGGCGCATGACTCCGCAGGAGCCCCCGGCTGCGCCTGGCCGGCCATTGGCCGCCACGCTGGACACGGCCACGGCAAGCGAATTCGACGCCAATCCGCCGGCTTCCACCCTGAGCCCGTCGCGCCCGTTCATCATGCGGCCGGTCGCCACTGCGCTCTTGATGCTGGCCATCGTTCTGGCCGGCCTGGTGGGCTTTCGGCTGCTGCCGCTGTCGGCGCTGCCCCAGGTCGATTACCCGACCATCCAGGTGCAGACGCTCTACCCCGGCGCCAGCCCCGAAGTGATGGCGCAGACCGTCACCGCCCCGCTGGAGCGCCAGTTCGGCCAGATGGCGGGCCTCTCCCGCATGAGCTCGACCAGCACGGCCGGCGTGTCCATCGTCACCCTGCAGTTCGGACTCGGGCTGGCGCTGGACGTGGCCGAGCAGCAGGTGCAGGCGGCCATCAACGCCGGCGGCTCGCTGCTGCCCGCCGACCTGCCCGCGCCGCCGGTGTATGCCAAGGTCAATCCGGCCGATGCGCCGGTGCTCACGCTGGCCATCACCTCCGGCACGCTGCCGCTGACCGAGGTGCAGAACATCGTCAACACCCGGCTGGCGCTGAAAATCAGCCAGGTCAGCGGCGTCGGGCTGGTGGCGCTCAGCGGCGGCCAGCGGCCGGCGGTGCGCATCCAGGCCGACACGCGCGCGCTGGCGTCCTACGGGCTGGGGCTGGACGCGCTGCGCACGGCGATTTCCGCCGCCAACGCCAATGGCGCCAAGGGCAGCATCGACGGGCCGACGCGCTCGTATTCCATCAACTCGAACGACCAGCTGCTGGCCGCCGGCGACTACCAGCAACTCGTCGTCGCCTACCGCAACGGCGCGGCGGTGCGCGTGTCGGATGTGGCGCGGGTGGTGCAAGGCGCCGAAAACACCCAGCTCGGCGCCTGGGCCAGCATTGCCTGCAAGGCGGGCGCGCCAAGCCCGGAGCCGGGACTGCCCGCCCTGCCCCCGGCAGCCGCCACGCCGCTGACCGAAGCGGCCGGCGACTGCCTGGGCACGCCGGGCCGGCGGCTGGTGCCAGCCATCATTTTGAATGTGCAGCGCCAGCCGGGCGCCAACGTGATCGCCACGGTCGACGCCATCAAGGCGCGCCTGCCCGAGCTGCAGGCCGGCCTGCCGAGCTCGATGCAGGTCGATGTGCTGAGCGACCGCACCACCGGCATCCGCGCCTCGGTGCTGCATGTCGAGATCGAGCTGCTGCTGGCCGTGCTGATGGTGGTCTTGGTGATCTTTGCGTTCTTGCACAACCTGCGCGCCACCGTGATCGCCAGCCTGTCGGTGCCGATCTCGCTCATCGGCACCTGCGGCGCGATGTATTTGCTCGGCTACAGCCTGAACAACCTGAGCCTGATGGCGCTGACGATCGCCACCGGCTTCGTGGTCGATGACGCCATCGTGATGATCGAGAACATCTCGCGCTACATCGAGGAAGGCGAGTCGCCCATGCTGGCTGCGCTCAAGGGCGCCAAGCAGATCGGCTTCACGATCATCTCGCTGACCGTGTCGCTGATTGCGGTCTTGATTCCGCTGCTGTTCATGGGCGACGTGGTCGGCCGGCTGTTCCGCGAATTCGCCGTCACGCTGGCCATCACGATCTTGATTTCGGCGGTGGTGTCGTTGACTTTAGTACCAATGATGTCCGCCAAATTGCTGAAGGCGAGGCCCCAGCGCGGCACCTCCCAGCCTGTGCAAGCACCGGTCGCGGAACTGGCTTTGCCAGGCCGCAGACGGGACGGCCCCCTCGGGGGGCAGCGAACCACGCGAAGCGGGGAGCGTGGGGGCTTTTTGGACAACGTGATCGTTCGCTACGACCAGTCGCTGACCTGGGTGCTCAAGCGCCAGGGCCTGACACTGGTGGTGGCGCTGGCCACGCTGGTGCTGACCGTGCTGCTGTACGTGCTGATTCCCAAGGGCCTGTTCCCGACGCAGGACACCGGCCAGCTGCAGGCGCGGGTTGAGGCCGCGCAGTCGGTGTCGTATGCCCGCATGGCCGACCTGCAGCAGGCAGCGGCGCGCGAGATTTTGCAGGACCCGGATGTGGACGCGCTGAGCTCCTTCATCGGCGTCGATGCGGCCAACAACACCATGCTGCACACCGGGCGCATGCTGATCAACTTGAAAAAAGAGCGCACCGGCAGCCAGCAGGCCACCATGGACCGGCTGAAGGAGCGCGCCAGCCGGGTCGCCGGCGTGACGCTGTACCTGCAGCCGACGCAGGACTTGACGATTGACGCCGAAACCGGCCCGACGCAGTTCCGCGTGTCGATGGAAGGCGCGAGCAATGCCCTGGTGGTGCAGTGGGCCAACCGGCTGGCCGAGCGCATGGCGCAGTCCGCCAGCCTGCGCAACGTGGTGTCGGACGCCGACGCGCAGGGCACGGCGGCCTTCATCAACGTGGACCGCGACACCGCGTCCCGGCTGGGTATTGCCACCTCGACGATTGATGACGCCCTGTACAGCGCGTTTGGCCAGCGCATCGTATCGACCATCTTCACCGAGACCAACCAGTACCGCGTGATCCTTGAAGCCCTGCCCGATGCGCTGGCCACACCGGCCACGCTGGGCAACCTGCCTTTGAGAACCGGCAACGGCACGACCACGCCGCTGGCGTCGATTGCCAGCATCACCGAGCAGCCCGCGCCGCTGCAGATCACCCACGTCGCACAGTACCCGGCGACTACGCTGGGGTTCGACACCGCGCCGGGCGTGTCGCTGGGCAAGGCGGTCGATGACATCCGGCAGGCGGCCAAGGACATCGACCTGCCGTCCAGCGTGACCTTGAGTTTTCTGGGCGCGGCCGGGGCTTACCAGGCCTCGCTGTCCAACCAGCTGTGGCTGATTCTGGCGGCGGTGGTCTGCGTCTACATCGTCTTGGGCGTGCTGTATGAAAGCTATGTGCACCCCCTGACGATTCTCTCGACGCTGCCGTCGGCGGGCGTGGGCGCGCTGCTGGCGCTGATGCTCAGCGGATCAAGCCTGGGGGTGATCGGCATCATCGGCATCATTTTGTTGATCGGCATCGTGAAGAAGAACGCCATCATGATGATCGACTTTGCCATCGACGCCGAACGCGGCCAGGGCATGTCGCCGCAGCAGGCGATTCACCAGGCGGCGCTGCTGCGCTTTCGGCCGATCCTGATGACGACGCTGGCGGCGCTGTTTGCGGCGGTTCCGCTGATGCTGGGCTTTGGCGAGGGCGCCGAGCTGCGGCGGCCGCTGGGCCTGGCGATTTTCGGCGGCCTGATTGTCAGCCAGGTGCTGACGCTGTTCACGACGCCGGTCATCTACCTGGCGTTTGACAGGCTGGGGCGGCGCTTCGGGCGCAAGGAGCGGGCGGATGCTGCTGTTGCCTGATTTTTATGCCTTTTATGGCTCTTGCGCTTGTCCGGGTTGCGTGGGTAGCTATGTTATTAATAGTGGATTGGGCTGTCTCCCCGGGAT
>JACMQR010000075.1 GCA_014376885.1 Polaromonas sp. | reverse complement strand
GGCCAAAAGCGCATCGACGCGCAGCATGGCAAAGGCAAGCTGACCGCCCGGGAGCGGCTCGACGTGCTGCTCGACGAAGGCACGTTCGAGGAGTGGGACATGTTTGTCGAGCACCGCTGCAGCGACTTCGGCATGCAGGACAACAAGATTCCGGGCGACGGCGTGGTCACCGGCTACGGCATGATCAACGGCCGGCTGGTGTTCGTCTTCAGCCAGGATTTCACCGTGTTTGGCGGCGCCTTGAGCGAAGCGCATGCCGAGAAAATCTGCAAGGTGATGGACCAGGCCATGAAGGTCGGCGCGCCGGTGATCGGCCTGAACGACTCGGGCGGTGCGCGTATCCAGGAGGGCGTGGCGTCGCTTGGGGGTTATGCCGACGTGTTCCAGCGCAATGTGATGGCCAGCGGCGTGATTCCGCAGATCAGCATGATCATGGGTCCGTCGGCTGGCGGCGCGGTGTACTCGCCGGCCATGACCGACTTCATCTTCATGGTCAAAGACTCTTCCTACATGTTCGTAACTGGCCCGGAGGTGGTGAAAACCGTGACGCACGAGGAAGTCACGGCCGAAGAACTGGGCGGCGCCATCAGCCACACCACCAAAAGCGGCGTGGCCGACCTGGCGTTCGAGAACGATGTCGAGGCGCTGGTCATGCTGCGCCGGCTGTACAACTACCTGCCGCTGAACAACCGCGAAAAAGCGCCGGTGCGCCCCAGCGCCGACCCGGCTGGCCGCATGGACCGCAGCCTGGACACCTTGGTGCCGGAAAACCCGAACAAAGCCTATGACATGAAGGAACTGATCGCCAAGACCGTCGACGACGGCGATTTCTTCGAGATCCAGCCCGAATACGCCAAGAACATCATCATCGGCTTTGCCCGCATGGAAGGCCAGTCGGTCGGCATCGTCGCCAACCAGCCCTTGGTGCTGGCCGGTTGCCTGGACATCAAGAGCTCGGTCAAGGCGGCGCGCTTCGTACGCTTTTGCGACGCCTTCAACATCCCGGTCATCACCTTTGTCGATGTGCCCGGCTTCATGCCCGGAACGGCGCAGGAATACGGCGGCATCATCAAGCACGGCGCCAAACTGCTTTATGCGTATGCCGAATGCACCGTGCCGAAGATCACCGTGATCACCCGCAAGGCCTATGGCGGCGCGTATGACGTGATGAGCTCCAAGCACCTGCGCGGCGATGTCAATTTCGCCTGGCCGAATGCCGAAATCGCGGTGATGGGCGCCAAGGGGGCGGACGAAATCATCTTTCGCGAGGACAAAGGCGACCCGGTCAAGCTGGCCGCCCGAGAGGCCGAGTACAAGGCGCGGTTTGCCAACCCGTTTGTCGCCGGCGCGCGCGGCTTTATCGACGATGTCATCTTGCCGCACGAAACCCGCAAGCGCATCTGCCGCAGTCTGGTGATGCTCAAGGACAAGAAGCTTGAAAATCCGTGGCGCAAGCACGGCAACATTCCGCTGTAAGCGCCAAGGAAAAAGACCATGTTTACCAAAATCCTGATCGCCAACCGGGGCGAAATCGCCTGCCGCGTCATTTTGACCGCCCGAAAAATGGGTATCCAGACGGTGGCGGTGTATTCCGACGCCGACCGGCACGCGCGCCATGTCGAACTGGCCGACGAGGCCGTCCATATCGGCCCGGCACCCAGCCGCGACAGCTACCTGCAGGCTGAAAAAATCATTGCCGCAGCCAAGCAAACCGGCGCGCAGGCCATCCACCCCGGCTACGGCTTTCTGAGCGAAAACGCCGGCTTTGCCAAACGGGTGGAAGAAGAAGGCATCGTCTTCATCGGCCCCAAGCACCACTCGATTGCCGCCATGGGCGACAAGATCGAATCCAAGAAACTGGCCGGAGCGGCGGGCGTGAACTGCATTCCCGGTGTCAACGACGCGATTGAAACGGCCGAGCGCGCGGTCGAGATTGCCCAGGGCATTGGCTATCCGGTGATGATCAAGGCCAGCGCCGGCGGCGGCGGCAAGGGCCTGCGCGTCGCCTTCAACGACAAGGAAGCCTTCGAGGGCTTCACCAGCTGTCGCAACGAAGCGCGGAGCAGCTTCGGCGACGACCGGGTATTCATCGAGAAGTTTGTCGAGGAGCCCCGGCATATCGAGATCCAGCTGATCGGCGACAGCCATGGCAATGTAATCTACTTGAACGAACGTGAATGCTCGATCCAACGCCGCCACCAAAAAGTGATTGAGGAAGCGCCTTCGCCCTTCATCAGCGAAGAAACCCGCAAAGCAATGGGGGAACAAGCGGTGCTGCTGGCCAAGGCAGTCAATTACCAAAGCGCCGGCACGGTCGAATTTGTCGTTGGCAAGGACCAGAGTTTTTACTTTCTGGAAATGAACACCCGGCTGCAGGTCGAGCATCCGGTGACCGAATGCATCACCGGGCTGGACCTGGTCGAGCTGATGATCCGCGTGGCGGCGGGTGAAAAGCTGCCGCTCGCGCAGGCCGAGGTCCGGCGCGACGGCTGGGCCATCGAGTGCCGCATCAATGCCGAAGACCCGTTTCGCGGCTTTTTGCCATCGACTGGCCGGCTGGTGCGCTTTCAGCCGCCCAAGGAAACCATGTTTGCCTCCGACACGTCGAAGTGGTTTGGCGTGCGCGTCGATACCGGCGTGCAGGACGGCGGCGAAATCCCGCTGTTCTATGACTCGATGATTGCCAAGCTCATCGTTCACGGCAAAGACCGGATGGCGGCAATTGCCAAGATGCGTGAGGCGCTCAACAGTTTTGTCATTCGCGGCATCAGCAGCAACATCCCGTTCCAGGCGGCCTTGCTGGCGCATCCGAAGTTCAGCGCCGGCGACTTCAACACCGGCTTCATTGCCGAACACTACGGGCAAGGCTTTCGCGCTGAGGATGTACCGCACGACGATGCCGACTTCCTGGTAGCGCTGGCCGCCTATGTGAACCGCCGCATCCGGGCCAGGGCGGCGGGCATCAGCGGCCAGCTGCCCGGCCATGGCGTCATGGTGGGCGAAGACTATGTGGTGATCGGCCTGGGCGACAAGGGGCTGAACACACCGCGTCCGGCTGTCGTTCGAGACTACCAAGCCATTTCAGGCTCCAGTGCAGTAGAAACGGGTGACAAGCGCTATGAAATATGCAGCGGTTGGCACCTGGGCGGGTCGCGCATCAACGGCACGGTCAATGGCCAGCCGTTTGCCGCGCAGGTCGAGCGCGGCGTCGGCAAAAATCCGCTGGCCCTGCGCATCACTCACAACGGCACGCGGCTCGATGCGCTGGTGTTGTCGCCGCGCGCTGCCGCGCTGCATGCGCTGATGCCCTTCAAGTCACCGCCCGACATGAGCCGCTTTGTGCTCTCGCCGATGCCTGGCCTGCTGGTGGATGTCGCGGTGCAGGTGGGCCAAAAAGTTCAGGCTGGCGAACGCGTGGCGGTGATCGAGGCCATGAAGATGGAAAACGTGCTGTTTGCCGCCGCCGATGGCGTGGTGGCAAAGGTGCTGGCCGCCAGGGGCGAGTCGCTCAGCGTGGACCAGCCCATCGTGGAGTTTGCATGAGTCCCCGTCCGTTCAAGGTTCTTGGCATCCAGCAAATCGCCATTGGCAGCACCAGCAAGGCGCGGCTACGTACCCTGTGGGTGGACATGCTCGGGCTTGAAGTCACCGGAAATTTCGTCAGCCAGCGGGAAAATGTCGATGAGGACATCTGCACCCTTGGCAGCGGCCCTTTCAAGGTGGAAGTCGACCTGATGCAGCCGGTGGACATCGACAAGAAACCCGCCGTGCATGCGACGCCGCTAAACCATGTGGGCTTGTGGATTGACGACTTGCCTGCGGCAGTCGAATGGCTCACCGCGCAGGGCGTGCGCTTTGCGCCAGGCGGCATTCGCAAGGGCGCGGCAGGCTATGACATCTGCTTTCTGCATCCCAAATCCAATGATGCGTTCCCGATTGCGGGCGAGGGCGTGCTGATTGAACTGGTGCAGGCACCAGTTGGGGTGATCAGCGCATTTGGCGCACAAACTGGCAGCTAAAAAGCCATTTGTTTGCAACATCGACGTCAGCAGTTTGCGACCACACTGACGCAACCAAAGCTAATGTGCTGGTAGCGGGCGGCCAGAGGCCGGCGTCAACCTCTGGATGCTAGCTTGCGAATTGACTGTTGAACAGTGCCTGTTCTTCTACCTGCTCAAGCCTTTTGTGCGGATCTGGCGTGGCCTATGACGGCTACGCCCTTTTGTTCCAGAATTACGGACTAAAAATGATGTTTGCCAAGCTGTTATTTCCCGCTATCTGGCTGATGCGCCGCCGGCACTTTGCTGGCAAGCTGGTGCTGCTGGCATTGATTGCTGCCCTCCCGTTGATGGTGGTGGTCTGGCAGCTTATCGGGGATGCCAGCGCCGGCAGCGACTTTGTCAGGGGGGCCATCGCCAACGGCGTGGGCATGTTGCTGCTGGTGTATTTTTTACTGGCTCTGAATCGCAGCGTTGCGCAGGATCTGGGCCAGATAATGGTGGCAACAGAAAAAATGATTGCCGGTGAACTGCGCCTGAGCCTCGTCCTCGACCGCAGCCAGGATGAGCTCGGCATCCTGGCTGCATCGGTGGAAAAACTCAGCCGCACATTGTCGGGCATGGTGGCCAACGTTCGCAGCAATGCCGCTTTTGTCGCGCATTCGGGCAAAAGCCTGGCCATTGGCAACCGTAACCTGTCCGATCGCACCGAACAGCAGGCTGCCAGTCTAGAGCAAACTGCTGCTAGCGTGGCGCAGTTGTCTTCCACTGTTCGCGCCAACGCAAACACCGCCAGCGACGCCAATATACAGGCTGGTCAGGTCCGAAATCTGGCCAATGGCGGGGCGGCCTGCATGGTCGAGGCTATTGAAGCGGTTGAGGCAGTGCAGGGTAGTGCCAAGCGCATGGATGAAATCGTAAGCGTCATCGATGGCCTGGCATTTCAAACCAATATTTTGGCACTCAACGCAGCCGTAGAAGCCGCCCGTGCAGGCGAATCAGGCCGGGGTTTTTCTGTGGTGGCCAGTGAAGTTCGCTCGCTGGCCCAGCGCTCGGCAGAATCCGCCAAGGAAATCCGCTTGCTGATCAGGGTGTCGTCACACCATATCGCCGCCAGT
>JACMQR010000074.1 GCA_014376885.1 Polaromonas sp. | reverse complement strand
GAAGAAACCGACAATTCCTGAAAATTCCTGAGCAATTTTCCAAGCTGGTGGTGTCCGGTCATTTCTCGCGGTGACAATTCGGCCCATGCAAACCAGAAACTTCGACCTGATCGCCTTTGACTGGGACGGCACGCTGTTCGATTCCACCCAGGTCATCGTGCGCTGCATCCAGGCCGCGGTGTGCGATGTTGGCGGAAAAAAACCGACCGACGCGGCCGCCGCCTATGTCATCGGGCTGGGCCTGGCGCAGGCGCTGGCCCATGCGGCGCCCGATGTGCCGTCTGAAAAATACCCGGAACTGGGCCTGCGCTACCGGCACCACTACGCCCGGCACGCCAACGACCTGAGCCTGTTCGCGGGGGTGCTGCCATTGCTCGCCGGGCTCAAGGCGCGCGGCCACCTGCTGGCGGTGGCCACCGGAAAGTCGCGCCGTGGACTCGACGACACGCTCAGGAGCGCCGAGCTCAAAGGCGTGTTTGACGGCTCCCGCACCGCCGATGAGACCGCCGGCAAGCCCGATCCCTTGATGCTGCATGAACTCATGGCCCAGTTCGACCTTCCGGCCAGCAGGGTGTTGATGGTTGGCGACACCACCCACGACCTGCAGATGGCGCTCAATGCGGGCTGCGCCAGCGTCGGCGTGAGCTACGGCGCGCATGAGCCGGCATCGTTCGACGTGCTCAATCCCCTGCACGTGGCTCACTCGGTGCCGGGCCTGCAAGCCTGGCTGCAAGCCAATGCGTGACGCACCAAGGCTGTGATGGACGAATTGCAGCCCCTGTGCAGCAGTCGCGAGCTGGTCGACGGCGGGCTGGCCGTGCCGTTTGATGTGGTGTATGCCGGCCAGACATGCCGCGCCTTTGCAATTCGTTTCAGCGGACAGCCGCAGGCCTACCTGAACCGGTGCACCCATGTGGCCATGGAGCTTGACTGGCAACCCAACCGGATATTCGACGACAGCGGCCAGTGGCTGCTGTGCGCCAGCCACGGCGCGGCCTACCGGCCCGACACCGGGCAGTGCGTCAGCGGTCCGTGCCGGGGCGGCCTGGTCAAGGTCAGCCTGTGCGAACGGGACGGCCTGGTGTATTGGCATGCCGCCTACAACCTCAAGCCTTTGTTGTTTTAAATACTTCTCTAAACTCGCCTCATGACCGATTTCAAAAGACCCGACAACGACACGCCTGCCACCGAACCGACCGGGATGCCCGATATTCAGTCCGCTCAGCCCGATGTCGTTTCCCCGGGCAACCGGGCGGCGGCGGCAGGCCCGGCCAGGGAATCTGGCTGGGAGCGCGCGACCCTGGAAAAGCTGGTTTTTGCCACCCTGGCCGAGCAAACCGCTTCGCGCCGCTGGAAAACCTTCACCCGCCTGTCCTGGCTGGCCTTTTTTGCGGTCTTGCTGTGGATCGGCTTGCACCGCGGCGCACCGGCCACCGATGCCAGCGTTCCGCATACCGCTGTGGTTGAAATCAAGGGCGAGATTGCCGCTGGCGCCGACGCCAGCGCGGAGTTTGTGAACGCCGCCCTGCGGTCAGCGTTTGAAGACGAAGGCTCCAAAGCCATCGTGCTGCTCATCAATTCACCCGGTGGCAGCCCGGTGCAGGCCGGGATGATGAATGATGAAATCTTGCGCCTCAAAGCCAAGTACAAAAAGCCGGTGTATGCCGTGGTCGAGGAAAGCTGCGCGTCGGCCGCCTACTACATTGCCGTGTCTGCCGACCAGATTTATGTCGACAAGGCGAGCATTGTCGGCAGCATCGGTGTGCTGATGGACAGCTTTGGCTTTACCGGCCTGATGGACAAGCTCGGCGTCGAGCGCCGACTGTTGACTGCCGGGGAAAACAAGGGCTTTCTTGATCCCTTCAGCGCGCAAAGCGACAAGCAGCGGGCCTTCGCCCAAGGCATGCTGGACCAGATCCACCAGCAGTTCATCAGCGTCGTCAAGGCCGGACGCGGCAAGCGGCTGAAGGAAACGCCGGAGATGTTCAGCGGCCTGTTCTGGAACGGCCAGCAGGCGGTGGAGCTTGGCCTGGCCGATCACCTGGGCAACCTCGACTATGTGGCCCGGGAGGTGGTCAAGGTCGAAGAAATCATCGACTACACCCGGCGCGACAACGTGGCCGAGCGGCTGGCCAAAAAGTTTGGAGCCGCGCTGGGCGAGGGCGCGATGAAGACCATCCAGTCCATCCCGGCCCTGCGCTAGGCCGGCCAAAAAATTTCAAGTAGCCGGCAAGGGCGGAATTTTTCAAGGCCGGCGGCGGCTTGCGGGTCAGCGGCCTAGGCAAAACACCGTGGGCAGCTCCATCGGCAAGACCGGCTTGTCGCGCTTCCACTGGCTGGCCAGCGCGCTGCGCGTCACGCCCGCGCCCAGCGTCAGGCCGCAACCGAGCGCCAGCCGGGTGTTGCCCTGCAGGGTTTGCAGCAAGGCCTGCATCAGGGCGATGTTGCGATAGGGCGTTTCGATAAATATTTGCGTTTGGCCGGTTTTCAGGGCCAGCGATTCCAGCTCGCGGATGCGCTGAATGCGGCCGGCCGGGTCTTGCGGCAAATAGCCGACAAATGCAAAGTTCTGGCCATTCAGGCCGCTGGACGCCAGCGCCAGCATCAGCGACATCGGTCCGGTCAGCGGCACCACCCGCAAACCCAGGTCATGCGCAGCGCGCACCACCGACGAGCCCGGATCGGCAATGGCCGGCATGCCGGCTTCGCTGACCAGGCCGATGTCCTGGCCGGCCATGGCGGCAGCCAGCAGCGGCCGTGCGTCGAAAGGCCCGGCGTGGTCGCCTTTTTTGTGAATTTCGCGCGGCAGCTCGGCAATTTGCTGCATCTGCACCGGCGTGGCCAAAGGCGTCAGCTCGTTGATGCGCTTGAGATAGGCGCGCGTGCTTTTGGCGTTTTCGCAAATCCAGCAGCCCAGCCGGGCGGCAACCTGCAGCGTGCCCAGGGGCATGACCTCCTGCAGCGGGGCTTGCTGCTCGCAGCCGAAATCCAGCGGGGCCGGCACCAGGTAAAGCTTGCCCGGGTGGTTGCTCATTGGGTGGCCCTGCGCTGCCCGAGCAGCTTCACACCTGCGGCCTGGATCAGGTTGCAGGTGCGGATCAGGGGCAGGCCGACCAGCGCGGTCGGGTCATCGCTGTCAATGGAGGCGAGCAGCGCGATGCCCAGGCCTTCGCTTTTGGCGCTGCCGGCGCAGTCGTAGGGCTGCTCGGCGAGCAGGTAGTTTTCGATCTCATCGTCACCCAGGTCGCGAAATTTCACCCGGACCGCCGCCAAGCTGCTTTGCTCGTACCCGCTTTGCAGGCACACCACGGCGACCGCGGTTTGAAACACCACGGTCTGGCCGCGCATCTGGCGCAGCTGCCAGACGGCTCGCTCGTGGTTGCCCGGCTTGCCCAGGGCCAGCCCGTTCAGGTCGGCCACCTGGTCCGCGCCAATCACCACGGCGCCGGGAAACAGGCCGGCCACCGCACGGGCCTTGGCAAGCGCCAGGCGTGCTGCCAGCCGATACGGGGCTTCATTGGCATGCGGTGTTTCATCGACCTCGGGAGCGACGACCTCGAACGGGATTTGCAGGCGCTGCAGCAGTTCACGCCGGTAGCGCGAGGTCGAGCCGAGTATCAGGGGCCGGTCTTGGTGGGGGGGTGGTGCGGGAAAGGAAATGCGCGCAGAGTTCATGGCCTGATTCTCTTACACTGCACGAATGTCCAAATCTCACCACCCCAACCGGCTGAACATGCAGGCCTTTGCCCATGAGGGTGTGCCGATTGCCGAAACAACCCCGCTACAAAATATGGAGCGCCTGGCATACGAAGCACAAGCGCCAAGCCCTGATTCAGCCATAAGCTGGAAAGCCAGCGCAGAGCTCCGGCCGGGGGGGCAGGCCGAAGACGATGTCTGGCTTCACCTGACGGCCAGTGCCTTGGTTCCCCTGACCTGCCAGCGCTGCATGGGCACGGTGGACATGCCCCTCGAAGTCAACCAGTGGTACCGCTTCGTGGCGACGGAAGCCATTGCCATGGCCCAAGACGACGATTCCGAGGAGGACCTGCTGGTCATGGAGCCGCAGTTTGATCTGCTCGCCGTGCTCGAGGACGAGCTGCTGATGGCCTTGCCCCTGGTGCCGATGCATGGCGAATGCCCGACGCCGCCGGTCATGCAGGTCGGGGAAGAGGCGCTGGCGCCCTTGGCCCGCAACGACGGCGACGATCAGCGCCCGGGCGAAAAGCCCAATCCGTTCGCTGCCCTGGCGCAACTGAAAACCAAGAACGACTGATTCCGGGCCACCGCGATTGGGCTGTGGGCCCTGGCGGTTTTGGATCGGGTTATAATCCGAGGCTTCGCTTACCAAGGTAGTGATGCTGGTTCTTCGGGTTGCCAAGGGCCATGCAGTTCACCAGGCTTAAAAATTTGGTGCGAAATTTACCCACACTATTACCCTGTCAGGAGCGAATCATGGCTGTTCAGCAAAACAAAAAATCCCCTTCCAAGCGCGGCATGCACCGCTCGCACAATGCGTTGAACGTGCCGGGCATTGCCGTCGAGTCGACCACGGGCGAAATCCATTTGCGCCACCACATCAGCCCCACCGGTTTTTACCGTGGCCGCAAGGTGTTGAAAACAAAAGCTGAAGCTTAATTTCCAGCCTCAAGCATGGGCCCGCACTCATCCTGCGGGCCTTTCTTTTGCCTGAAGTTTTATTCTTGACTCAACCAGTTCCCAGATGATCAGGATTGCTGTCGACGCCATGGGGGGCGATATTGGTCCCGATGTCACGCTGGCGGCCAGCCTGGCATTCCTGGAGTCGCATCCCGATGCCCAGCTTTTGCTGGTCGGTCAGCCAGAGTTGCTTGCCGTCCATTTGCTTTACCCACGCCTGGTGGCGCACGGCAGATGCGAAATCGTAGCGGCCAGCGAGGTGGTCACGATGGACGATCCAATCGAGGTGGCCTTGCGGCGCAAGAAAGACTCGTCGATGCGGGTGGCCATCAATCAGGTCAAGGAGGGGCGCGCCCAGGTTGCCGTGTCGGGCGGCAACACCGGCGCGCTGATGGCCATTGCCCGGTATGTGCTTAAAACCCTCGATGGCATCGACCGGCCGGCCATCGCGTCCCAGCTGCCCAACGCGGCCGGCAAGGCGACGACCATGCTCGACCTTGGCGCCAATGTTGACTGCACCGAAGAGCATTTGCTGCAGTTCGCGGTCATGGGTTCTGCTTTGGTTGCGGCCATTGCCGACATTCCTTCGCCCACCGTCGGCCTGCTCAATATTGGCGAAGAAGCCATCAAAGGCGGCGACATGATCAAAAAGGCCGGCAAGCTGCTCAGGGCTGCTTCAGACTCCGGCGACATCAATTTCTACGGAAATGTAGAAGGCAACGATATTTTCAAGGGCACGACCGATCTGGTGGTGTGCGACGGCTTTGTCGGCAATGTGGCGCTCAAGAGCAGCGAAGGCCTGGCCCACATGATTGGCGACTACATCAAGGCCGAGTTTTCCCGCAATGTGCTGACGAAAATGGCCGCGCTGGTGGCCTACCCGGTGCTGTCGGCCTTCAAAAGGCGCTTTGACCACCGGCGCTACAACGGCGCCGCGTTGCTGGGCCTGCGCGGGCTGGTGTTTAAAAGCCATGGCTCGGCCGATGTGTTTGCCTTCGAGCAGGCCTTGATGCGGGCTTATGATGCGGCCCGGAACAACCTGCTGGAAAGAGTCCGTGAACGCATTGCCCATGCGGCTCCCTTGCTGGTTACTGCCCGGGCGGTGTTTGCTGGCGAAGATGCGCTGGCGCTGCCCTGCAAGCCAGCCGAATCAACTGTTTCCACACCCGCCCACTGACCCATGACCTGTTACTCACGCATCACCGGCACCGGCAGCTATCTGCCACCCAACCGCCTGACCAATGCCCAGTTGGCCACCCAATTGGCGGCCCGGGGTGTGGAAACGTCGGACGAGTGGATCGTGGCGCGCACCGGGATCGAAGCGCGGCATTTCGCGGCACCCGATGTCACCAGCAGCGATCTGGGTGTCGAAGCGGCCCGGCGCGCGATTGAAGCTGCCGGGCTTCAGGCGGCCGACATTGACCTGATCATCGTGGCCACCTCAACGCCGGACATGGTGTTTCCGTCAGTGGCTTGCATCTTGCAGCACAAGCTGGGAATTGCCGGTTGTCCGGCCTTTGATCTGCAGGCGGTCTGCAGCGGATTCGTCTACGCACTGACCGTGGCCGATGCCATGATCAAAAGCGGCGCGGCGACACGGGCGCTGGTCGTCGGTAGCGAGGTGTTCTCCCGCATCCTGGACTTTTCCGACCGCACCACCTGCGTTTTGTTTGGCGACGGCGCTGGCGCTGTCGTGCTGGAAGCATCGCAGGAGCCTGGAATCCTGGCCAGCGACTTGCATGCCGATGGCCGTCATGTCGGCATTTTGTGCGTCCCCGGCCATGTGTCAGGCGGCCAGGTGGTGGGCAGCCCGCTGCTCACCATGGATGGCCAGGCGGTGTTCAAGCTGGCGGTCGGCGTGCTGGAAAATGCTGCTCGCGCCACGCTTGCCAAAGCTTCGCTGACCGAGGCCGACATCGACTGGCTGATTCCCCATCAGGCCAACCTGCGCATCATGCGCAGCACCGCGAAAAAACTGAAATTGCCCTTGGAAAAGTTGATTGTCACGGTTGACCAGCATGGCAACACCTCGGCCGCCTCCATTCCACTGGCGCTCGATGAAGCGGTGCGCAGCGGCAAGGTCAAAAAAGGCGACATCGTGATGCTTGAAGGCGTGGGCGGCGGGTTCACCTGGGGCGCGGTGCTTTTGAGGTATTGACATGGCGCTGCGCGGTATTTATTTGGGCCAGTCCCGCGCGCAGGAGGTTGTTTGAATTTCAGCATGCCCAGCAAGGTGGGCCCGACCAACCTGGTGTGGGCAATGGCGCTTGCAGCGGCCTTTGTCCTGGCGGGCTGGAAGACCTTCATCCGCCCACCGCTGTCAGGTTTTGTGCCGCCATCGACTCCGGTGCGTCCCGCGAACGCGCCTTGGCAGGCCGCGCCGGCAGGTGGCGCGTCGGCCAGCGTTCCCCGGCAGCTCTCGCCCGACGGGCGCTTTGAGTTCGATGCCCGGTTTGTTTCTTCCGAGCCTGGCCAGGCTGTCCATGCGGCCTCGCTTGCCGAGTTGCGCAACGGCGATTTGCGCGCCGTCTGGTTTTCAGGATCGCGCGAGGGCGCCGGGGACGTGGCAATAAAAACCGCTGTGCTGAAGCCGGAAAACCTGCACTGGAGTGAGGAACAAACGCTTTTGGACCGCGCGCGGCTGCAGCGCGATTTGTGGCGCTATGTCAAAAAAATCGGCAACCCGGTAATTACGCGTTTGCCCGACGGCTCGCTCATGCTGTGGATGGTCAATGTCTCGCTGGGCGGGTGGGCGGGCAGCTCCCTCAGCTGGACTCGCTCCACCGACGACGGCGTTACCTGGAGCGCGTTGCGCCGGTTGGTGACCTCGCCATTCCTCAACCTCAGCACCCTGGCCAAGGGCGCACCGTTTTTTTACCAAAACGGCCAGATCGGTTTGCCGGTCTACCATGAGTTCATCAGCAAATTTGCTGAAATCCTGCGTCTCAGCCCCGAGGGGCAGATCGTGGACAAGAGCCGCATCCCGGCCAGCCAGACCAGCTTGCAGCCGGTGGCGCTCGTGCAGGACGCGCTGCGGGCGCAGCTCTACATGCGGTCAGGCCGCAGCACCGCCATCATGGCGTCCGAAACCACCGACGCCGGCCAGACCTGGTCAGCAACCCGCGCGACCTCATTGCCGAACCCGGACTCCGCCCTGGCCGGCGCTGTGACGGCGGCGGGCGACCAGTGGCTGGCTTTCAACCCCAATCCAAAAGATCGCCAAACGCTGGCGCTTGTCAAAGCCGGCCGGGGCGGCTCCTTCGAGGGGGTCGCGCCGTGGCTTGTGGAATCGGCCGCCAGTGCCGATACCCGCTTGTCGGTCAGCAGCTATGAGCGCCTGCTATCTGACGAGCTTGTGGCGCAAGGGGCCAGCCAGGCGCAGGTCCGCGCAGACGTCGACAGCGCCATGCGCCAGCTTTGCGGCGCCGCCACCTGCTCGCAAGAGTTCTCGTATCCGTTCCTGCTGCAAAGCCAGGACGGCTACCTGCACCTGGTGTACACCTGGCACCGCAGCCGAATCAAGCATGTCCGGCTGAACCCCAGTCCCTCCTTTCAACCGGACGCTGGCCTGCCAGCACCGCGCCGTGCAGCTTCCGCCGCCCACTGATCTGGCCGCCCTGCTGGGCATCGACCTGGTGCTGTGCGCTGCCGGGCTGCGCTTGTTTGCCGGGCGCCTTGCCAACCCGCGCCGGGCGGGCTGGGCAGTGCTTGCCTGTTTTGCGCTTTTCTGGTGGCCGGCAGGCGCAGCCCATCTGCCGCTTCTGGCCTATGTCCGGGGCATCAGTTCGGACCTGAGCGTGACGCTCGTCGCGCTGGCTTGTCTTGCCCTGGGCCAGCGCCTGTTCGGACAGCCCGCACTGGCCGCGCGCAACCAAATCGCCCTGAGCGCAGCAGTGCTGGCGGCGGCGGGCTTGCTGTATCCGACGGCGCTGGGATGGGGCAACTGGGATGCCTACCGGCTCGGCTGGGGGTCGTTTTCCCTGCTCGGCGCATTGTTCGCGCTGACGATGGTCTTTTTGTTCAATGGTTTGCGGCTATTGCCGGCACTGGTCGGGCTGGCCCTGCTGGCCTGGGCGGCCGGGCTGATGGAGTCGACCAATCTGTGGGATTACCTGATCGATCCGTGGCTGGCGGTCGGTGCCCTGGTGCGCTGCATCGCGGCCGGTCTCCAAGCGCTGATGCAGCGGTACCGGCGCCGTCCAGCTGCGGGCCGGGCGCCGCGTGCCTGACATGGCGCAAACCGAGGCCGGTTTAGGGGGCCAGGGCTTTCCTACAATGGGCGGTCTTATTGTTACGCGACTGATAACCGGAGCCGTCATTTGAAACCGTTTGCTTTTGTTTTTCCCGGCCAGGGCTCCCAGGCAGCCGGCATGCTCGATGCCTGGGGTGACCACCCTGCCGTCAGGCAGACCCTTGCTGAAGCCTCGGATGCGCTGGGCGAAGATGTCGGCCGGCTCATCACCGAGAGTTCCAAGGAAACCCTCGCCCTGACCACCAATACCCAGCCGGTGATGCTGGTGGCCGGGGTTGCTGCGTTCCGGGTTTGGATGGCTGAAACCGGCGTGGCGCCGGCCGCTGTAGCGGGCCACTCGCTGGGCGAGTATTCGGCCCTGGTGGCGTCGAATGTGCTCAGCCTGTCGCAGGCCGCGCCGCTGGTGCGTTTTCGGGCCCAGGCCATGCAGGCTGCCGTGCCCGTGGGGCAGGGTGCGATGGCGGCCATTCTGGGCATGGAAGCAAGCCAGGTGATCCAAGGCTGCGAAGAGGCCGTGCGTGCCTTCGGTCCCGGGACGCCGGAGGTCGTAGAAGCTGTCAATTTCAACGAACCTCTGCAAACCGTTATTGCGGGCAGCAAGGCGGCGGTGGAAAAAGCCTGCGAAATTCTCAAGGCCAGCGGCGCCAGGCGCGCCCTGACCCTGCCCGTTTCAGCTCCGTTTCACTCCCGCTTGATGAAGCCGGCAGCCGACCGCCTGATGGAGCGACTCCTCGCTACCGAATTTGCCTTGCCCAGAATCGCGGTGGTCAACAATGTGGATGTCAGCATCGAAACCAGTGCCGAGCGCATCCGGTCGGCGCTTTACCGCCAGGCCTTCGGCGCAGTGCGCTGGGTCGAGTGTGTGCAGGCCATCAAGGCAAGAGGTTTGACCACCCTGGTCGAGTGCGGACCGGGCAAAGTGCTCGCCGGAATGGTCAAACGAATCGATCCGCAGCTGACCGGCGCGCCTTTGTTTGATCCCGATTCCCTGGCTGCAGTGAAGGAACTTCTGGCATGAGTGATCTTGAATTTAACGGGCAGGCGGCTTTGGTCACCGGTGCTTCGCGCGGAATAGGCGCGGCGATCGCGCTGGAGCTGGCCAAAAAAGGGCTGAGAGTCACCGGCACTGCCACCACCGCCGAGGGCGCGGCAAAAATCAGCCACGCCCTGGCTGCCTATCCAGGCTGCGTTGGCCAAGTACTCGATGTCAACGACCCGGTCGCTGCCGAAGCGCTTGTCAGCAGCCTTGTTGGCGACTGCGGCGGCCTGCAGGTGCTGGTCAACAATGCCGGCATCACCCGCGACATGCTGGCGATGCGGCTCAAGGACGATGACTGGGATGCGGTTCTTGACACCAACTTGAAG
>JACMQR010000401.1 GCA_014376885.1 Polaromonas sp. | reverse complement strand
TTTTTTGAATTATTTTTGTTTTGACCATGCATGACTTTTTGACCGCCGCGCTCTACCAGTTTGTCGAACTGCCCGATTTTGCCGACCTGCAAATGCCGCTGCTGGCCTGCTGCCAGGCCCACGGCGTCAAGGGCACGCTGCTGCTTGCCGCCGAAGGCATCAACGGCACGATCGCCGGAAAACCGCACGACGTGCGCGCGGTGCTGGCGTTCCTGCGCAGCGACCCGCGCCTGGCCGGGCTTGAACACAAAGAGGCGCCGGCCGCGCAGATGCCGTTTTACCGCATGAAGGTCCGGCTGAAAAAAGAAATCGTCACCCTGGGCGTGCCAGACGTGCACCCGGCATTGATGGCCGGCCAGTATGTCAAGCCGCAGGACTGGGACCACTTGCTCGAGCGGCCCGGCCTGGTGCTGGTCGACACCCGCAACGACTACGAGGTGGCCATCGGCACCTTCCAGACGGCTGTCAACCCGGGCACGCACAGATTTTCTGAACTGCCGGCCTGGGTCGACAAGGCGATGGCCGAGGGCGGCGCGCTGGCGCCGATCGATGGCAAACTGCCCGCTGTGGCCATGTTCTGCACGGGCGGCATCCGCTGCGAGAAATCCACCGCGTTTTTGCGCGCCAAGGGGTTTTCAGAGGTCTATCACCTGCAAGGCGGCATCCTCAAGTACCTCGAAACCATGCCGGCGGCACGCAGCCGGTGGCAGGGTGAATGCTTTGTGTTTGACGAGCGGGTCTCGGTCGGCCATGGCCTGGGCCCAGGCGACTTCACGCTGTGCCGGTCCTGCCGCCGCCCGCTGGGGGAAGACGACCGTGGATCGGCGCTGTACGAGCTGGGCGTGAGTTGCGCGCACTGCCACGACCGCACCACAGCCCTGCAAAAGCACGGCTACCGCGAGCGCCAGCGCCAGGTCGAACTGGCGGCCGGGCGGCACCAAGCGCATATCGGCATTCGCCAGCCGGGCGGCGAATGACATGAACGCGGCAGCGCTCGTGCCGGCGTTGGCATCCGCCCAGACGCTGCCGGTGCTCTACTCCTTTCGCCGCTGCCCGTATGCCATGCGAGCGCGGCTGGCCCTGGTGGCCAGCCGGGTTAACTGCGAAATTCGCGAGGTTGCATTGCGCTGCAAACCGCCCGAGCTGCTGGCCGCCTCCGCCAAGGCGACAGTTCCGGTGCTGGTGCTGCCCGGAGGCGCTGTGATCGAACAAAGCCTGGAGATCATGCGCTGGGCACTGGCACAAAGTGATCCGCAGCACTGGCTCAGGCCGCAAACCGGCTCCCTTGCCGCCATGCTGACCCTGATTTCAGACAACGACGAAGGTTTCAAGCGGCACTTGGACCGGTACAAATACCCAAACCGCTACCGCCTGGAGCATGCCGGTGCCGACCTCGCCTTTGCCCAGGACCACCGGGCCAGCGCCAGCGCGTGGTTGCTCGGGCTGGAGCGCCGGCTTGCCCGATTTTCCTGGCTGTTTGGCACCTCGCCCAGCCTGGCCGACATGGCCATCGGGCCGTTCGTTCGCCAGTTTGCCCGTACCGATGAACCCTGGTTCGGGACGCAGCCCTGGCCGCGCTTGACGTCATGGCTGGCGCGGTGGGAGTCTGCCGATGGCTTTGGGCCGATGATGGAAAAATACCCGCCGTGGCAATCAGGCAAGCCGGGGGTGGCATGGCCGCCGGGGCAAACCACCGCCCCGCACGGGAGCATCCCTGGGGTAGCCCTGAGATAGCACGGGGAAAACGGCCTTGCTGCAAGATTGATCCGACAGCTGTGCAGGCATCACGGACCTTGCCAGCTTTCAAAAAAATAGCTTTTCGGCCCCCGGTTCAGATTTCGGGAGCCACGGCCTCGGCATAGTCGTAGAGCGCGCCCAAGATCGCCTCTGCCGGCTCATCAGCGGCTTCGGCCAGCGTGTCAATTTGGGCAAAAAAGGTGTCGATGGCGCGCGCGCCGCCCGCCCCATCGAGCAGGCGCGCCGCGCGATGCGCCTGCCAGCGCTGGTTTTCCTCGTCGCTCAGGGTTTGCGGAAAATTTCGTGCGCGGTAGCGAAACACCAGC
>JACMQR010000073.1 GCA_014376885.1 Polaromonas sp. | reverse complement strand
CGTGTTTGAGCGCCTGCAAAGCCTGGGAAAAGCCGAAGAAATAGGCGGCCTGAGCTACTTGAATGCGCTGGCGCAGTATGTGCCGAGCGCCAGCAACATCCGCCGTTATGCGGAAATTGTTCGCGAACGCTCAATTTTGCGTAAGCTGGTGGCAGCGTCCGATGAAATTGCCACCAATGCCTTCAACCCGCAGGGCAAGGCGGTCACCGTCATCCTGGACGAGGCCGAGCAAAAAATACTGAACATCGGCGAGCAGGGCGGCCGGTCCCAGCAGGGCTTTCAGAGCATGGACACGCTGGTGGTTGACCTGCTCGACCGCGTCACTGAAATGTCGGAAAACCCGAACGACGTGACCGGGGTGCCTTCGGGCTTTCATGACCTGGACCGGATGACCTCGGGTTTCCAGGCGGGCGACCTGATCATCCTGGCGGCCCGTCCCTCGATGGGCAAGACCGCGCTGGCCATCAACATCGCCGAGCATGTGGCGCTGAATGAAGGTTTGCCGGTGGCCGTGTTTTCAATGGAGATGGGCGCCTCGCAACTGGCCGTGCGCATCGTCGGCTCGATAGGCCGCATCGACCAGACGCATCTGCGTACCGGCGCGCTGACCGACGAGGAATGGCCGCGCCTGACCGAAGCCATCGAAAAGCTCCGGACGATCTCCCTGCACATCGACGAAACAGCTGGCCTGACGGTGAGCGAGTTGCGTGCCAATGCCCGGCGCCTGGCGCGCCAGTGCGGCAAGCTTGGCCTGATCGTGGTGGACTACCTGCAGCTCATGAGCGTGTCCACCAGCATGAGCGATGAAAATCGGGCGACTGCCGTGGGCGAGATCTCGCGTGGACTGAAAATGCTGGCCAAAGAGCTGCAGTGTCCGGTAATTGCGCTGTCACAGCTGAGCCGGGGTGTCGAGTCCCGAACCGACAAGCGGCCCATGATGAGCGACTTGCGGGAGTCCGGTGCCATCGAGCAGGACGCCGGCATCATCATGTTCATCTACCGCGACGAGTACTATTCCAAGGAGGCCTGCAAGGAGCCAGGGGTGGCCGAGGTCATTATCAGCAAGCAGCGCAACGGCCCGACCGGAACGGTGAAGCTGGCGTTCATCAGCCGCATCACCAAGTTCGAAAGCCTGGCCCACAATTCAGGTGATTTTTAATAAAAAGCAGCGCCCATGCTTGCTGTGTATATCAAAGCAGCTATTGATTTGAAAGCAGTTATTCGGTGCGGCCAACCCGCCTTGCAAATCATTCCAGGTCTTCGATGGCCAGCATATGGTATTTTTGGCCATACGAAAATGCAAACCTTCCCGCGACATCCATCAGGCATGCGGAATCGGTATCTGAAGCGGCCTTGACCATCAGGCCATGGTGACCTTCCCGGGCCAGATGGATATATTTCTGGACCGTAGCCCCTTCGGTTCCAACCGAGGGCAGTGCAACTGCTTCATCCCCTTCAACCCGGCCTATTTCCCGCAAGATCACTGCGGGTGTCAGTTCCATGATGTCCTGGCTGGCAAAGCCAGCAGCTTCAAGTTCGGTCGCTGCTCGGGCTGCGTTTTCAGCATCGGCAAACATGACAATGGCATACCCCGTCGGGTAAAAAACACCCTGCATGGTGGTCATTTTGGAGGTCATCTGGAAAGCTTGCACAAAATTCTCCTCGGATTGGTTGCCTGATTGGGCCCTTTACAGATTACCCCACGTGGCCCGCAGGGCGTTTGTAGGCGAGGTTGCAAGTCGGGAGAAAGAAATTTTCTTGTTTGCACAGCAGGGCATGCAAATGGCAACCTCCCGGGAAAAACTGACTCAGGGCATTTCCTCGGTTTTCAATTCCGGCACGGACATAACCCGCGCTGCGCTGGAAAGCGTCTCAAGCAACTGGTTCGAAAAATAACTGTTTTGCGTGTCAGGCTCCAGGGCGGCAATTGCCAGGTTGGCCAGTGGCTGCTTCAAGGGCACATAAAAACTTCCGGCCGGCGCGTCAATCACCCCCCGCACCAGGGCAATGTCGGTCCGGGCAGCGGGCGCGCCACCAGCGGCGCCCGTTTGCGTTGCCGGCGGCGCGCCCGCTGCCCGTGGCTTTTCACGGTAGATGTCCCCGAGTAGGGCGCTGGGTTCGAGCACCTTGAGAACCTGCACGCCATGCAGGCGCAGTCGTTCAACCGCGGTTTTTGACGCGCCAGAAAGCCAATACCCGCAGGGGCGAATACGCGTCTTGAGCGTTCGCAATGCCAGGGCAGACTCCCAGTCCACCGTGAGCGTCTTGTCTGCGCCGCTGGCCGCATCAAGCACTTGCAGGTCGTATTGCGCGGGCGTGTTGGCCGCTTCAACAACTGCTTGCCCCTTGCAGGATTGGTCGCTGACCTCCTTTTCAAGGTAGGGGTGGAGCTGGCCCAGTTCCTTGGCGCGCTGCGCAGTCGTGCCCAGCACACTGGTAATGGCGGTGACCTGGCTGTGAACGCGGCGCTGGATGTTTAGTCGGCCCAGTCCGGCACCCCGCGTTTCGACAGCCAGGCTGACGATGTTTTTCAGTCCGCCGACGTTGCGGCTTGTCACCGGCTCCGGGCCAGCCATGGACACGGTCCGGTCGGCCACATCGGCCGGGGTCGTGTGCAGCCACTCGCTGCTCAGGCCCTGACCCTTGAGGGCGGCCACCAAGGGACGCCGGTACCACTCTTCATCAGCCCGGGTCAAAAATTCGGGCAAATTGGCAACCGTCGAATATTGCAAGAGGACATCATGCTTTTGCAATCCGCCAAACTTTTTTACAAACTGGTCGCTGACCGGGTACTCGCTTAAATCGAGCCACACGGTTGGCCGATAGTCGCGGACCAGCCGGGCCAGAGCCTGGGTTTCGGGTGCGTTGAGCAGCAGATGATCGCGGCTCATCATGCTGTCAGCGATGGGCGCGCGGCCTGCGCTCAAAGCCGCGCTGTCCGGGTTGGCGCGAGGAACAATCAGCACGTTGATGCGTTCCAGCAGGGGTTGCAGCAGGCCCTGGGCCAGCTCGCGTGCGATCACAAGCAGGGCTTCGCTGCCCGCCGGCCCGTCACCCTGCTGCTGGCCCACCAGCAGCACCGTGGGCCTGCCCGCGGCCAGCAAAGCGGCCGGGCTGGTGGCGGTGCTGCGTGTCAGCACCAGCGCTTCGAGCTGTCGACCTTGCTGTGACAGGCCGATTGGCACCACGGCTGCTCTGACACCGGCCGAGCGAGACAGGACCGCGGCCTGATCGCGCAGCCAGGTTTGAATTTCCTCGGATGTGGTGAAGGTGGCACGCCCGGCCTGCAGGCCGGGCGTGCTGTAAACCGTCGAAGGCGCTGCAAACCGGGCAGCGACTGCCGGGCTGTACGCCGCCGACGCTTCGGTGGGCACCTCCGCAATCAGTGAAGGCAGGGTCACAGGCGTGGCCTGCACGACAACCGCCGGCTCGGCAGGCATTGGCACTGGCGGCGGGCTGGTCTGCGCAACAGGCTGCGGCAGCGCGGGCGCCCAGGCTGGCAACTGCACCGAGGTGCATCCGGCGAGCAGGGCGGCCGAGATGCTGACCGCCAGCAGCGGCCAGCGCCCGCGCTTTGGCAGGGTGCTGCGGCAAGCCGTAGAAAAAGAGTAAGGCATCGGGGTCATCCTTTGGCATGCGAGTCGGCCACCGGCTTGGCTGAAGTCCTGGGCTTTTAGGTCCGTTGATATTAACGCGCAGGTCTTTTAGAGTGCGAGCAAGGCGCTTTTCCTCTGCCTGCCTTGGCCAGGCCCTGACCGGCCGAGGATTCGGCCCTGCGAGCTTTCAGG